>NZ_NKUI01000001.1 GCF_014845115.1 Methylorubrum zatmanii
CCTCGACGACGCGGCGGTGGCGATCCGCACCATGGTGGTGCGCGGCGCTCCGCTGATCGGCGTGACCGCCGCCTACGGTCTGGCCCTGGCCCTGCGGGAGGACGCGAGCGAGACCGGGATCGAGCGCGCCTGCGCGACGCTCGCCGCCACGCGGCCGACCGCGATCAACCTGCGCTGGGCCCTCGACCGGATGGCCGCCCCTCTGCGCCGCGCCCCCGAATCCGAGCGCGAGGCCCTGGCCTTCGCCGAAGCCGCGCGGATCGCCGAGGAGGACGTCGCGAGCTGCCGCGCCATCGGCGAGCACGGCGCGAAGATTCTTGCGGAGATCGCCGCGAAGAAGGGCGGCCCGGTCAATGTGCTGACCCACTGCAATGCCGGCTGGCTCGCCACCGTCGATTGGGGCACGGCGCTGGCGCCGATCTACGTGGCGCACGATGCCGGCGTGCCGGTCCATGTCTTCGTGGACGAGACCCGGCCGCGCAACCAGGGCGCGGCGCTGACCGCCTTCGAGCTGAACGCCCACGGCGTGCCGCACACGGTGATCGCCGACAATGCGGGCGGCCACCTGATGCAGCACGGGCAGGTCGATCTCTGCATCGTCGGCTCCGACCGCACCACGGCGACGGGCGACGTGTGCAACAAGATCGGCACCTATCTGAAGGCGCTGGCGGCCTCCGACAACCGCATCCCGTTCTACGCCGCCCTGCCGTTCTCGACCATCGACTGGACTCTTGAGGACGGGGTGCGCGACATCCCGATCGAGGAGCGCGACGCCCGCGAGGTTACGCACCTGACCGGGCGCACCGACGATGGCGGCTTCGCCACCGTCGCCGTGGTGTCCCCCGGCAGCCCGGTGGCCAATCCGGCTTTCGACGTGACCCCGGGCCGGCTCGTCACCGGCCTCATCACCGAGCGGGGCGTCTGCGCCGCCACCGCCGAGGGTCTGGCGGGGCTCTACCCGGAACGGCGCAAGGCTGCCTAAGGCGGATTACCAATAGTACTGCAAGCGCATCTCGGTCAGGGCAACGTCCACGTCGCCACCGTTCGAGACCGGACGGCGGACCTCGTAGCGGCTGTGGTCGAGCTTGATCTTGACGTTGGGCTCGGGGCGCCAGGACAGATCGACGGTCCAGCTTCGCTCGAAGCCGCCGCCGGTCGGCGCGTCCCTGAGGTCGAGGTAGCCGATCCGGCCCGCCAGTTCGAACACGCCGAGCCCGCCCCGGCTGACGCGCTTGTCGTCGGGCAGGGTCATGTCGCCGAAGATGCCGAAATGGGTGCCGTAATTCGGCTGGATGCGGTAGGCGCGCGGCGGACCGTTCAGGGGTATCGCCGCCTCGACATAGGCGCCGTCGAAGCGGCGGCTGCGCCGGTCGGCGGCACCGAGCGGCAACAGGTCTCGCTCGACCTCGTTGCGGATATACTCGCCCTGCACCCGGACCGGCCCGAGCTGCACCGCCGCCTCCAGGCCGAGCCGGGCGAGGCTGCTCGCTCCTGCAATCGCCCGCGTGGTGATGAAGGCGGCGCCGACGGCGTCGGTGGCGTTGAGGGAGTTCAGCGTGGTCGGCCGGTCGTTGCCGTCGAAGCGGCGGTAGCTTCCGGCAATGCCGAGATGCACGAGGTCCGTCTTCTCCAGATACGGCGCGTAGGTCGCCCGCGCGGTCACCGCCTGCCCGCCCATCTCGACGCCGCGATTGATGTTGCCGAGAAAGCCGCCCACCACCGCCGTCCAGCGCTCGCCATTCGCCTCCACCGTCACGCCGACGCTGCGGGCCGGCGCCAGGGCATCCACGGCGGCGCGCTCGATGAAGGTGTCCTGGTTGATGTTGGACATCTGCTGCAGGCTGAACGGCTCGCGCAGGTTGCCCGCGGTGATGATGAACGGCTTGAAGCCGCGATAGGCCACCACCGCGTCGAAGACCGGCTGGAGCAGGTTCGAGGTGTCGATCTGGAGCCCCGCCTCCCAGCTGTCGAGATAGTTGAGATAGGTCTCGTACCAGCCCCGGCGGATCAGGAAGCCCTCCCCGGTGGTGGTGAAGGGCCGGGTCGAGCGAAAGCTGTTGGCGTCGAGATGGATGCGCCCGGTCAGGCGCAGCTTGATCGAGCGATCCTCGGAGACCAGCGAGATGCCCCGCTCGCCGACGCTGACGCCGGTCTTGGGGGCGGCCTGGGGCGGCCGGGCGCCGGATTCGCCGGTCTGCGCCTGGCTCGACGAGCGCCGGGGAGCGGGCGGAGCGCCTCCGTTGCCATGGCCGTTGCCGCGCGTCCGGGCCGTCCGCGCCGATCTCGACCGCTCGTCCCTCTCCGAGACCTCCGCTTCCGGTGCCGCCGCCACCTCGCCTGCGGGGAAGAGCAGGGTCGCCAGCAGCGCCGCCCGGAGCCTGGGCGTCAGGCGCGAGCGGAGCGGGCGATGTCTGCGGAACGCGGAGGAACCTGTCTCAGGCCTCCGGGACGTCGTTGTCGAGAAAAAGTCGGGCGCGGCGGATGAAGGTCGAACCGGGATCAGCATCCGGGGGGCCTAACAGCGTGGCCGCTCCCGACCAAGCTCTGAGCCAGAGAAAGGGGAGAGATCGTCCGGACTTTGTTACGCGGCGATGCGGCTATGCCACAGGCAATCCGAACCTCTACTCCCCGGAATTTGCAGATCGCGAAAGAAGATTGATCGTTACTTTTCGATCTCAGGCGGTTACCTTGCTCGCGGATCGGGCGCCTACGAGAATTTTTGGCCTCCCCGACCGGAAAGACGGCCCCGCGTGAACGGCAGGCCCGGCCTCAATCCTTCAACGGATCGTGGCCCCAATTCATCAGGGACAACCGCCAGGGGGACTCCTTGAGCTTGGATTTGTCGTCCGGGCCACCCTGCTTGAGGTGGCGGTGGATGTAGCCGACGGCCTTCTTCATGTCGGCGTAATCGTCGTCGGTGAGATCGCCCTTCTTCTTGTGAAGGATCTCGACGATGCGGCGGCCCTGCTTATGGCCGGTAGCCTCGCCGCCATCCTTCTTCTGCCCGACCGATTGGCTCTCATCCGTTTCGAGGAATGTCTCGAGGGCCGAGGCGGTCATGTTCACCGCCTCCTTGAAGTCCATCCAGACCGCCTCGTGATCGTCCTTGTCCTGTCGTTCCGCCATGGCCGAGCGTCTCCCGATGTGTCGGGGACGAAAGCGAAACGCTCAGGCCCGGTTCCGCCCGGCCTCCGCCTGCGCGCTTGCGACGCGTGGCGGAGCGGCGCTCAGCCGCCGCCAGCGCAGGACCAGGGACACCGAGACGGCGAGCAGACCGGCGCAGAACCCGGCCCAGATGCCGCGCCCGCCCATGCCGGCGCCCCAGGCGAGGACGGCGCCGAGCGGGACGCCGATGCCCCAATAGCCGATCAGCGCGATCACCATCGGCACCCTTGTGTCCTGCAGGCCGCGCAGGGCGCCGAGCGCCACCGACTGCACCCCGTCCGAGATCGCGAACAGCGCCGAGAAGATCAGGAACCCGGCGGCGACGGGGAAGACGTCGGCGGCGCCGGGCGCCTCCGCGTCGAGGAAGAGGCCGATCAGGGCGTGCGGGGCGAGGGTCTGGACCAGCGCGCAGGCCACCATGAAGCCGAAGCCGAGCCAGAGCGCGACGGCCCCGGCCCGGCGCAGACCTGCTTGATCGGCGGCGCCGAACGCGCGACCGACCCGCACCGTCGCCGCCTGCCCGATGCCGTTGGGAACCATGAAGCAGGTCGCGGCGATCTGGAGCGTGATCGCGTGGGCGGCGAGCGGCACCGTGCCGAAGGTGCCCATCGCCACGGTCGCCGCCTCGAACAATCCGGCCTCGGCGATGCCGGCCACGCCCATCGGCAGGCCGACCCGCACCACGCGGGCAAGCCGCGCGGCATCGAGCTGCCACAGGCGGGCGAACATCCGGTGGCGGTGGAGATGACGGTCGAGCCGGATCGCTCCCACCAGCGCGCCGAGCGCCAGGAACTCGGTGACGACGGTGCCGAGCGCGACGCCGACGATGCCGAGATCCGGCGGCCCGAAGGCGAAGAAGGCGCCGAGGGCGAGGTTGAGGGGAAGCGCTGTCAGGCTCACCGCCAGCGGCGGCCCCGGGCGCTGGAGCGCGGCCAGCGCGCCCTTCAGCACCATGAAGGCGAGGGCCGGGAACATCCACCATTGCAGCACCCGCATATAGGCGCCGGCATCGCGGGCCGCGGCCGGATCCTGGTGGAGCAGGCCGAGCAGCGCCTCGGTGAACCAGAGCACCGGCATCAGCGCCATGGTCACGAGGAAGCCGACCCATAAACCCGCCCGGACAGTGCGGCGGACCTCGCCCTCCTCCTGCCGGCCCGCGGCCCGGCCGATGGCCTCGGCGACGAGGGGCGCCACCGACGAGGTGAGACCGATGCCGCCGATGAACAGCAGCAGATAGAGGCTGGTGGCGAGGGCCCCGGCGGCGATGGGCTCGGCCCCGAGCCGGCCGAGCAGCACCGCGTTCGACGCCACCAGCCCGTGCTGGGCGAGGTTGATGAGGACGAGCGGGGCCGAGAGCCTCAGCGTCGCGCGCAGCTCATCGCGCCAGGGCGAGGCCGGTGGCCGCCCGAGGCCCTCCGCCGCGAGGCTCGGTGAAAGCGTCACGATCTCCGTCCCTGTGTCACGATGCGGGAGCCGAGGCCCGGTCCCCCAGGAAGCCGCCGGACTGGCGGTGCCACAGGTCGGCATAGAGGCCGCCGCGCCGGATCAGCTCGGCATGGCTGCCCTCCTCGACGATCCGGCCGCGATCGATCACGATCAGCCGGTCCAGGGCCGCGATGGTCGAGAGCCGGTGGGCGATGGCGAGCACGGTCTTGCCGCCCATCAGCGTGTCGAGCGCCTCCTGGATCGCCGCCTCGACCTGGCTGTCGAGGGCGCTCGTCGCCTCGTCGAGGATCAGGATCGGCGCGTCCTTGAGGATGACGCGGGCGATGGCGATGCGCTGGCGCTGCCCGCCCGACAGCTTCACGCCCCGCTCACCGACATGGGCATCGTAGCCGCGCCGGCCCTTGTGATCGACGAGATCGAGGATGAAGTCGTGGGCATGCGCCAGCCGCGCCGCCCGCTCGATCTCCGCATCGCTCGCATCCGGGCGGCCATAGGCGATGTTGTCGCGGATCGAGCGGTGCAGCAGCGAGGTGTCCTGGCTGACCATCGCGACGGCGCAGCGCAGGGAATCCTGGGTCACCCCGGCGATGTCCTGGCCATCCACGAGGATGCGCCCGCCCTCCACGTCATGCAGGCGCAGCAGCAGCGACGTGATCGTGCTCTTGCCCGCGCCGCTGACGCCGACGAGCCCGACCTTCTCCCCCGGCCGGATCTGGAAGGAGAGGCGCTCGATGATGCTGGCATCGCCCCGGCCGTAGTGGAAATCCACGTTCTCGAACCGGATCTCGCCGCCGGTGACCTGAAGCGCCCGGGCATCGGGGGCATCGGTGAGGCCGTGCGGCCGGGCGATGGTCTGCATGCTCTCCTGGATCACGCCGACATTCTCGAACACGCCACGCACCGTCTGCATCACCCAGCCCGACATCGCCATCAGCCGCATGATCAGGGCGAGGCCGGCGGAGGCCTCGCCGGTGGTCATGGCGTTGCGCTGCCAGAGGGCGAAGCAGACGGAGGCCGTGACGAACAGGAGCAGGCTGTTGAGCCCCCCGAGCAGGGTCGTCGTCAGCGTGGTCAGGCGGAACTGGTGGAGATAGGCCTTGGTGTGGATATCGACCGCATCGCGCACGGCGGCGCGCTCCTCCCGGTCGCGGGCGAACAGCTTGACGGTGAGGATGTTGGTGTAGCTGTCGACCACCCGGCCGATCAGGCCCGAGCGGGTCTCGGCGGTGCGGTGCGAGCGCTCGCGGGCGCGCGGGACGAACCACGCCGTCAGGCCGGCATAGGCCGCGACCCAGATCACCACCGGCAGCACCAGCCAGACGGAGATCGAGGAGAACAGCCCGATGGCGGTGACCGCGTAGATCGCCACGTAGAGCAGCGTGTCGATGAACACGACCGCCAGTTCCCGCACCGCCGGCCCGACCTGCACCACGCGGTTGGCGAGCCGCCCGGCGAAATCCGCCTGGAAATACGAGAGCGAATGGCCGAGCGTGTAGAGATGCGTGCGCCAGCGGATCTGGTTGGTCGATTGCGGCACGATGAGCTGGTTCGAGGCGAGTTCGTGCAGCCAGACCGCGACGGGCCGCACCACCAGCAACAGGAGCGCCGCCAGGGACAGCGGCACGGCGTTGTCGGTGAGAACGGAGGCGCGGTCGGCCCCGTTCATCAGGTCGATGAACCAGCGCAGCAGCAGGTAGAGCGAGGCCTCGATGGCGCCCGCGACCACGGCGATGACGAACAGCAGGATCAGCGCGCCGCGGATCGGCCGCAGGTAGAATCCGGCGAAGCCGAGAACCGTTTTAGGCGGGACGCGCCGGTCGTCGAAGGGCGCGAACGGATCGATGCGGCGCTCGAGCCAATCGAGGAGCATGGTTGTGATAACCGAATGGATGATGAGCGGTTGAGGTAAGCCTTCTTGACGCCGGGCCAAGCCCGCGCCCATGCCGCAGGCAAGACCCTGCCCCGCCTTGCCACGCCGCCCGAGTTCTGTCCGCGATGCTGCGCCTCGCCCTGTACCAGCCCGATATCCCGCAGAACACGGGGACGATGCTGCGCATGGCCGCCTGCCTCGGGGTGGCGGTGGAGATCATCGAGCCGGCAGGCTTCGACGTGTCGGACCGGCATCTGCGCCGCTCGGGGCTCGACTATCTCGACCATGTGGCGATCACCCGGCACCGCTCCTGGGACGCCTTCGAGGCGTGGCGGCGCGAGGCCGGCATCCGCCTCGTTCTCGCCACTACCCGGGGCTCGGTGCCCTACACCGACCACGCCTTCCGCGACGGCGACTGCCTGATGATGGGCCGGGAATCGGCGGGCGTGCCCGAGCCGGTCCATGCCGCCGCCGATGCCCGCGTGGTGGTGCCGATCCGACCGGGCCTGCGCTCGCTCAACGTCGCGGTCTGCGCCGCGATGATGCTGGGCGAGGCGATCCGGCAGGTGGGTTGAGGGCCGGGACGGATTCCGGCGGATCCCCGCGCCCTGGAAGCATGCCGGACCAGCACAACCTCAGACCGTCTTGCTCGACCCTATGACGGCGTGGCTAAAAAGAAACGCTGCCCGCAAAAACCCACGGGCAAAACTGTCATGATCACCCTCAACTTCCACGCAATACCTCGACAAAGCACAAGCATTACCCCCGTAGTTTTAAATTATTCTATTTGCAGAAACACAGCCTGTGTTGCACGGCTCGGCGACCCGTTCTAGCTGCTCCCAATCGGATACAGAGCGGATCTCGGATTTCGTATGGCGTATACGGTGCGCAAACGGTTGCACTACGGTGCGGCTACCCTGCTCGCGAGTGCGGCCGGCCTAGGCCTTCCCAGCGCCCCACGCGCGCAGGAGGCGGTGACGCTGGAGACGCTGAGCGTCGAGGGCGCCGGCCGGGGCGGTGTCGGGCTGAGCGGATCGGGGGGCGAGAGTGCCTTCGGCCCCGTGCCCGGATATGTCGCCAAGCGCAGCGCCACCGGCACCAAGACCGACACCGCGCTCGCCGAGACACCGCAATCGATCAGCGTCGTCGGCGAGCAGCAGGTCCGGGAACAGGCGGCCACGAGCGTGCAGGAAGCCCTCCGCTACACAGCCGGCGTCGCGGCCGAAGCCTACGGCCCGAGCACCCGCGGCGACTACCCGCGCATCCGCGGCTCCAATGCCGCCATCTTCCTCGACGGCCTGCGCCTGAAGGATCCGGACGTCTTCAACGAACCCCGGCCCGACCCCTATACCCTGTCGCGCTTCGAGGTGCTGCGCGGCCCCGCCTCGACGCTCTACGGGTCGAGCCCCGTCGGCGGCTTGATCAATCTCGTCTCGAAGCGCCCCCTCGACGTGCCCTACACCGAGGCCGGAATCCGGTTCGGCAATTACGGCTGGAAGGAAGCCTTCACCGATTCGACCGGACGCCTGAGCGAGGACGGGCAGTTCCTGTACCGCTTCGTCGGAGTCGGCCGGCTCGCCGATGCGCAGACCGATTTCGTGGCTAACGACCGCTACGTCATCAACCCGTCGGTGACGTGGCGGCCCTCCGCCGACACGAGCTGGACACTGATCGGCCTGCAGCAGAAGGATGCGTTCGGCGCCTCCGACGCCTTCCTGCCGCGCGAGGGGACGCTCTATGCCGGGCCCAACGGCTTCATCCCGCTGAACCGCTTCACGGGCGATCCGAACTTCAACCGCTACGAGACCGAGACGAGTTCGATCACCAGCCTGTTCGAGCACCGCTTCGACGACAGTCTGATCCTGCGGCAGAACCTGCGCTACAGCCACATCGACGGCACGTATCAATCGGCCTACGGCAACGTCTATACGCTGACGCCGAGCGCGGATTTGCCGAACGCACCGTTCCTCGACCCGGCCCGCCGGACGGTCGACCGGTTCACCTACCGGGTCAGCTCCATCAAAGACCGGATCACCACCGACACCAACCTGCAGGGACGCTTCGACACCGGCCCGATCTCGCATACGGTGCTCGGCGGCGTGGATTTCCGCCAGCAATGGGACAGCACCCGCACCGGCTTCGGCACCGATCCGCGCCCGTTCGACCTCTACGCGCCGGTCTATCTCAGCGTGACGCCGCCGGATCTCGGCGCGCCGACCGCGCTGTCGCAAAATCAGACCGGCCTCTATCTCCAGGATCAGATCAAGTTCGGCCAATGGATCGTGCTCGCCACCGTGCGGCATGATTGGGTCAACAACGCCACGCGCGGCGGCGAAAGCACCTCCGGCGAGGCCACCACCGGCCGTATCGGCCTGATGTACGCCTTCGAGAACGGGCTGACGCCCTACGTCTCCTACGCGACCTCGTTCACCCCGATCTTCGGGGCCAATGTTTGCGCCGGCGGCGCCTGCCGGCCGATCGAGGGCGAGCAGATCGAGGGCGGGTTCAAGTACAATCCGACCCCCTGGTTCGCGGTCAACGCGGCGGTCTACGATACGGTGGAGCGCAACCGCCTCACCCCCGATCCGAGCGGCCTGCCGATCTCGATCCAGACCGGCAAGGTCAAGATCCAGGGCGGCGACATCGAAGCCATCGCCACGATCAACGGCGACACCAACATCATCGCCAGCTACGCCTACACCGATGCCCGCTACGCGGCCGGCGACAATGCCGGGGCCCGGGTCGAGACGCAGCCGCTGCACCTCGCCTCGCTCTGGGTGACGCACCGCTTCACCCTCTCCGACGTGCCCGGCAGCTTCCTCGTCGGCGGCGGCGTTCGCTACATCGGCGAATCCTTCGACGGCTCGCTCAACAGCTTCAACACGCCGGCGGTGACCCTGGCCGACGCGCTGATCGGCTGGGAGGACGCCCATTGGCGGGCGCAGCTCAACGTCTCCAACATCGCCGACACGAAGTACCTCTCGACCTGCCTCGCCCGCGGCGACTGCTTCGTCGGCACGAGGCGCACGATCCTCGGCAGCCTGACCTACAAGTTCTGAGGCCGAATTGACGGATCGCCCCCCGAATGGGAAAGCCTTCGCATGGCTGACGCGCAGGCTTCCCCGCTCCCCTCACCCGACGATCTCGCCGCGCTGAAGAGCGAGGCGGGGGCATGGTTCGCCACCCTGCGCGACCGGATCGTGGCGGCGCTGGAAACCCTGGAGGACGAGGCCGAGGGCCCGTTCGATCCCGACGCCCCGGCGGAAGCGGGCCGGTTCATCAAGACGCCGTGGCAGCGCACCGACCATAGCGGCGCGCCGGGCGGCGGCGGCGTCATGGCGATGCTGAAGGGCCGCGTGTTCGAGAAGGCGGGCGTTCACATCTCCACCGTCCACGGCGAGTTCGCACCGGAATTCCGGGCGCAGATGCCGGGCGCGGCGGAGGATCCGCGCTTCTTCGCCACCGGCATCTCGCTGATCGTCCACCCCTGGAACCCGAACGTGCCGACGGTGCACATGAACACGCGCTTCGTCGTCACGACGAAGGCGTGGTTCGGCGGCGGGGCCGATCTGACGCCCGTCCTCGACCGGCGGCGTACCCAGGAAGACCCGGACACGCAGCACTTCCACGCCTGCCTGCGGGAGGCCTGCGAGGCGCATGCCCCGGCCGCGAACTACGAGAAGTACAAGGCGTGGTGTGACGAGTATTTCCATCTGAAGCACCGCAACGAACCGCGGGGCATCGGCGGCATCTTCTACGATTATCACTGGACCGGTGAGCCGCAGGCGGATCTCGCCTTCACGCGCGATGTCGGGCAGGCCTTCCTGAAGGCTTATCCCGAGATCGTCCGGCGCAACCTCGCCCGAGCCTGGACCGAGGCCGACCGGCTTGAGCAGCAGGTGCGGCGCGGGCGCTACGTCGAGTTCAACCTGCTCTACGACCGCGGCACCATCTTCGGCCTGAAGACCGGCGGCAACGTCGCCTCGATCCTGTCCTCCCTGCCCCCGACCGTGCGCTGGCCGTAACCGCCCGCGACGCCATGGCCGATTCCCTTCCCACCCAGTTCGCTCCGCAGCAGGACGCGGCCCTCAAGGCCATCGCCCGCTGGCGCAAGGAGGGCGGGTCACAGGTCTTCCGGCTGTTCGGCTATGCCGGCACCGGCAAGACGACTCTGGCCCGCCGCATCGCCGACGACGTCGACGGGCCGGTGGTCTACGGCGCCTTCACCGGCAAGGCGGCCTCGGTCATGCGCCAGCGCGGCTGCCACGACGCGGCGACGATCCACTCGCTGATCTACCGAACCAAGGAGGGCGACGAGGGCGGCCCGACCTTCACCCTCAACCGCACCGGCCCGGCGGCCAAGGCCGACCTCATCATCATCGACGAGTGCTCGATGGTGGATTCCGACCTCGGGAACGACCTGCTCTCCTTCGACAAGCCGGTGCTGGTTCTGGGCGATCCGGCCCAGCTGCCGCCGGTGCGCGGCGGCGGCTTCTTCACCGAGGCCGAGCCCGACGTGATGCTCACTGACGTGCACCGACAGGCCGCCGACGACCCGATCGTGCGCATGGCCATGACGATCCGCGAAGGCGGCCGGCTCGATCTCGGCGAGTTCGGCGAGAGCCGGGTGATCCGGCGGCGGGACATCGACCCCGCGCAGGTGCTCGATTGCGATCAGGTGCTGGTGGGCCTCAACCGCACCCGCCGCCTCTACAACAACCGCCTGCGGGAACTGGCCGGCCACACCGACCCGATGCCGTCGGTCGGTGAGAAGCTGGTCTGCCTGAGGAACGACCGCACCAAGGGCCTGCTCAACGGCTCGACCTGGACGGTGCAGGCCCTGCGCGCCCCGCCCCGCCCCGACACGATCCGCCTCGACGTGGTGCCGGAGGACGATCCGGCGGTGCGCCGCCGCGCCGTCGACATCAAGGTGCTGCGGCAGGTGATCGAGGGGTCGGAGGAAGAGATCCCGCTGTTCCTGCGGCGCGAGACCGACGAATTCACCTACGGCTACGCGCTGACGGTCCACAAGGCGCAAGGGTCGCAATGGGACAAGGTAGTCCTGTTCGACGAATCCTACGCGTTCCGCGAGCACCGGGCCCGCTGGCTCTATACCGGCCTGACGCGGGCGGCGCGGGCGATCACGGTCGTGGTGTAACGGCCTGCTCGGGGGACAGCAGCGCATCGCCTTGAAACTGTGTTTCAGGGCGATGCGCTGTCCGAGGAGAGGCGGGGTTCAGCCCGCCGCCTGCGCCTCCACCGCCGCCAGCAGCGTGCAGAGCGCCACGGCCTCCGCCGCCTTGCGCACGGCGTCGAGGCTCGGGAAGGTCGGCGCGATGCGCAGGGTGCGGTCGTGCGGATCCTTGCCGTAGGGATGCGTCGCGCCGGCCGGCGTCAATGCGATGCCCGCCTCGCCCGCCAGCCTCACCACCTCGGTGGCGGTGCCGTCGGTGACATCGAGGGTGATGAAGTAGCCGCCCAGCGGGCTCGTCCAGCGGGCAACCTCCCAGCCGTCGAGCCGGGCGGCGAAGGCCTCGCTCACGGCCGCGAATTTCGGCGCGATCAGCGCCCGGTGCCGCTCCATATGCGCCGCGATGCCCGCCGCATCGCGCAGGAAGCGGACGTGGCGGAGCTGGTTGAGCTTGTCGGGCCCGATGCTGCGCCGCCCGGCCTGGGCGAGATACCATTTCACGTTCGCGGGCGAGGAGGCCAGCAGGGCGAGGCCGGCGCCCGCCAGGGTCACTTTCGAGGTCGAGGCGAAGATGATCGGCCGGTCGGGATGTCCAGCCTCGGCGCAGGCTTCCAGAATGTTGACGAGGGAGGGCCGCGCCTCGGTGAGGTGATGCACCGCGTAGGCATTGTCCCACAGGATGCGGAAATCGGGCGCGGCGGTCTTGAGGCTTGCGAGCCGGCGCACGGTCTCGTCCGAATAGGTCTCGCCGCTCGGGTTCGAGTATTGCGGCACGCACCAGATGCCCTTCACGGCCGGATCGGCGACCGCCCGCTCCACCGCCGCCATGTCCGGCCCCTCCCCCGTCATGGGGATCGGGATCATGCGGATGCCGAAGCCCTCGCACAGGGTGAAGTGGCGGTCGTAGCCGGGCACGGGGCAGAGGATCGCGATCGGCTCCTGCTTCGACCACGGCCCCTGCCCGCCGGGCACGCCCTTCAGCAGCGCGTAGACGAGCACGTCGTGCATCAGCGCAAGGCTCGAATTGTTGGCGACCACGATCTGCTCGGGCGGAGCACCGAGGACCGGCGCGAACAAGGCCCGTGTTTCGGCCAAGCCCTGCAGGTTGCCATAGTTGCGCGCGTCGGTGCCGTCCTCGGCGGTGGTGTCGCGGTTGCCGGGCAGGGCCAGCATCCCGGCGGCGAGATCGAGCTGGTCCGAGGCGGGCTTGCCCCGGGTCATGTCCAGCTTCAGCCCCTGCGCTTTGAGGGCCTCGAATTCACGCCGCAGGTCGGAGCGCAGCTCCGCCAGAGCTTTGGGCGACAGGGTGGTCAGCGACGGCATGGGAATCCTCGTGGCAGTGCCGAGCCCGCGTTCCAACCCGCGACGTCGCGCCGGTCAAGGCCGCAATGATGGAAAGCGGTGCGTCGCAGCCGCGGGCGACCGGCCGCCCTGTGGCACATCTGTCACGGGAGCGGGTGCCACAGTCGCGGTGTCCTAACGCCCGATCAACCTATTAACGCGTTGTTAACCTTTCCGACCAAAAAGCTAAAACCGTCAAATGTTGCACTGACCCGATGCGGGAAAGCCTCTGACAGTCTCGAGGCAACCTCTCCATCGAATCGTTGCTTCGTTCGGCAGCTCATCAACAATCCAACGAGCCATCGCGGCGCGCAGCGGATAGCTGTGTCCGTCGCCATGACCTCGCACATCTTCGGTGTCGCACGATGTACATCGTCATCGACGAACGGCAGAGCGTGACCGACCATTACGTCGCCGGCTTCGGTGCGGAGGGCGTGCAGGCGCGGGGCCTCGCCGCCGAGACCATGAGAGGCTGGCTCGGCGCCGCCCCGCGGATCGACGTGGAGGCCATCGACGGCTTCCTGATCGGCGACTGTGCCGACCGTACTTCCTGCACGGTGGCGATCCGCTCGCTCAGCCGGGCGCCGATCATCGCCCTCAACGAGACCCGCTCACTGGAGCAGACCCTGGCCCTGTTCACGGTCGGCATCGACGACGTGGTGCGCAAGCCCGTCCATGTCCGCGAGATCATCGCCCGGGCGACCGCGATCCGGCGCCGGACGGGCCGGGGCGCCGAGCCGGCCCCCGCCCCCGACCGGGACGGCCGCCTTCAGGTCTATACCGATGGGCGCGATCCGGAGATCGACGGCGATTGCCTGATCCTGCCCCGTCGCGAGCGGGACATCCTCGAATATCTCGCCAAGAACCGCGGCCGGCAGGTCACGAAGGGCCAGATCTTCACGGCCGTCTACGGCAACCTCGACATCGACGTGGAGGAGAGCGTCGTGGAGGGTCACATCAGCAAGCTGCGCAAGAAGCTGCGGATGCGACTCGGCTACGATCCGATCGAGGCCAAGCGAATGGCGGGCTACACCTTCATCGGATGATGCTGCGATCGAAGCATCTTTTCACCCGGGCCGGTGCTCTCATCGTCTGAATGGACGAACCCAACGCCGACGATACAAAAAAGGGCCGCGCTCGGTGTGAGCGCGGCCCTTCTCGCTGGCGCCCCGGCCCGGCTGAAGCGCCGGACCGGGAGGGCCCTGGATTACCGGAACAGCGACAGGACGTTCTGGCTGCCGGAATTGGCGATCGAGAGGGCCTGGACCGCGAGCTGCTGCTGGGTCTGGAGCGCCTTCAGCTTGGTCGACTCCTCCTCGATATCGGCATCGACCAGGATGCCGATGGTGCGATCGTTGGCCTTCATCAGCGAGTCGACGAAGGTCTTCTGGCCGTCGATCTGGGTCTTGCTGGCGCCGAGCTTGGTGCCGGCATCGGTGACCTTGGCGATCGCCTTCTCGACCTGCGTGATGATGTTGCGCAGGGTGGTGTCGCCGGAGGTTCCGACCAGACCCGAGATGTCGATGGCGGTGGAGGAGACGCCGACGCCGCCGACGGAGTAACCGGTGGTGGAGTCCACTGTGTCGAGGATGCCCTTGCCGACCGCCGTGCCGGCGGCGGAGCCCTTGCCGGTGCGGGCGTCGGTGCCCGCCGTCCCGGTGCCGAAGCCGACATCGATCAGAGCATTGGAGCCGGACGCGGCCACGTTCTGGACCGTGACCTGGGCGTCGGTGCCGGAGCCCTTGGCCGTCGAGGTGAAGGTGAGGCGGCCCGAAGCGTCGAGCGAGGCCGTGACCTTGCCGGCAAGCGGCGTCGCGGTGGTATCGGCGGAGATCTGGTTGTTGATCGCGTTCAGGAATTCCGTCGTCGTTACCCGAGCCAGATTCGCGGCGGCCGAGGCCATGGTCGAGCTGTTGAGGGTGATCGTCGCCGTCGAACCGTCGCCGAGGGAGAGCGAGAAGGCGACCTCGTTGGTGCCGCTGAAGTCGGCGGTGCCGCGGTTGGCGACGGTGGCGTCGGCGGGGCGGAAGGCCGTCGTGCCGGTCAGCGAGGTGGTGCCGAACACCTGGCCGGCGGTCGCCGCCGTAGTGATGCTGCTCGAATTGACGTCGTAGAGCTTCACCGCATTCACATCGACGCCGATCATCGAGAAGGAGACGGTGCCCGAGGTGCTGCGGGAGAAGCCCGCCACGACGTTCTGCGTGGCTTGGTAGGCGGTGTTGCTCGGCGAGGAATCGACCGACAGCCAGTTCTGGCCCGAGGAGGTCGACGAGTCGGCCGTGGCCTTCATCTTGTCCTGGATGGCCTTGATCTCGGTCTGGACCTTGGCGCGGTCCACACCCGGCTGCAGCGCCGTCTGCAGCTTGGCGCGCATGTTCTGGAGATCGGCCAGAACCGAGTTCAGGCCGTTATAGGCGGTATCGACCGCCGAGGAGCCGAGGCCCAGGGAGTCCTTCACCGCCGAGAGCGAGGCGTTGTCGGTCCGCACCGTGGTGGCGATCGACCAGTAGGCAGCGTTGTCGGAGGCGGTCGAGACGCGCTGGCCGGTCGAGACGCGGTTGGAGGTGGCGTCGAGGTTGGTGTTGATGCTCTTCAGCGTGGTCAACGCCGTCATCGCCGAGATGTTGGTCAGCAGGCTGGTCACGGATCTGTCTTCCGGAAAAGTAAGGACGGGAGGGTGGTTCGGGACCGGGCTCAAACCGGTGCGGCCGCACGGCTCATGGAAGAGCCGCAATGAGCCCGTCGAGGCTCGCGAAACCGCGCGTCACACCTCCGGACTCGCACCGGATCAGCGGATCGACATCATGTCTTTGGGCTCCCTTAGGGATCCCACCCACTGGCCTATTCTCGGAAGCGGCACCCGTGATGGTTACGGCGGCGCTTCTCGATGTCCCGATAATCGGGGCATCGCGTTACGAAGCGATTAAGGGCGCCCTCTCCGCCTCATCCGGCACGCCGTCCTCGCCAGCCGCGCGGCGGGGCTGTGGAAAGGCCGGACAACGGTCCGGCTCCCATTCCGGCCGCTCGGGCCGGCTGCGTGCGGGCTCGGTTCACGGACGTCGCGCGACGACGGACGGCGAACGGCCGCCAGAGGACGGGACCGCGGGAGATCGGCAGAAGCGCGGAGCGCCGGTAGCGGGTGGCGGGGACCGGACCTACCGGAACGGCCCGGCCTCTCCCTCGAATGCGACGCCGACGAGGTCGTCCCGGCGCCAGCGGAGCCGGGCCGTCATCGTCCGAAGGTCGTGCCCGGCGATCACAAGGGAGAAGGTCTCGGGCAGAGCCTGATCGGGGGCGACCCGGATCATCGCCCCCCGGCCGGACAGGTCGCGCACGGTGCAGGCCAGCAGCCGCTCCGGGCCGAGAACGATGCGCCCCTGCTGCAACACGCGGTGACGCTTCGCCGCCCGCTTCCTCGGCGCGTCCGAAACGGTCTCCCGCGAATTGGCCATGCTCGCGCCCCGGCGCCCCTCGACATCCTCGAATTAAGTGCCGTCCGGGGTTCTGTCGATGCGGCCGCAGGCGCTGTCGCGCGGCATCGTTAACCCGGCGTCAAGCATAACCGTTCACGGTTCGTGAACCGGAACGACCCCGCCGGACGCGCGCAGCGCTGCCGCGACCGGAATCCGAGTTCAAGACCTGCATGACGCGCCTATCCCCGAGGCGGCCGACCTCCGGCCCCGCCCAGACCCACCTGCGCCTGCCGGACAGGCCGCTGGCGGAGAGCGTCGCGGCCCGGCGTGCCCGCGAGGCGGCGACCGAGCGCGCGACCCTCGCCGGCCTCGTCCTGTTCGCCCTGA
>NZ_NKUI01000010.1 GCF_014845115.1 Methylorubrum zatmanii
TTTTTTTAATAAGGAACCGCCTACCACCATATCCTACACCTTTCTATTCTTCGGCAGCGTCAGATGTTTATAAAAGACAGGGGCGGGGGTATCCCAGCGGTTCACCTCGAAATCGCTGCCGCCGCAGAAGGCGATGCGGTCGTCGATGACGAGGATCTTCTGGTGCTGGCAGGCGCCGAAGGGCAGCGTGCCGTCGATGCGGACATCGATATCGGGGCCCAAGCTCGCGCGGACGCTCTCGGGGGTGTGGTCGTTGCCCGCCGAGATCGGCCAGGGCATGTCCCAGATCAGGATGCGGATGGCGAGATCCGGCCGCTCCGCCTTCAGGCATCGCAGCAGCTCCGCCAGGGTCTGGCCGGCTTCGGGCGTCTCCGCCGCCGGCAGCAGGCGCACCCGCGGGTCGAAGCTCCAGCCGATCAGGGTGATGTGGCGGCGCGCCTTGAGCAGGGCGGCGCGGGCGGCGGCGAAATAGGCCGCCCCGTCGTGGAGCACGGCGACGCGTTCCGCCGGCTCCCGCCGCCAGCAGGTCAGACCGGGCCGCAACCAGCTCTCGGACACGCCGTCCCCCACCTCGATGATGTCCCGCCTCATGCGCCCGCGCCGGCCCTTCCCGCCTCGAGCTTGGCCCGCACCCGCCGCCGCGTCAGTTCCACCACCGCGACCGTGGCGACGAGCCCGAGGCCGAGGGTGATCCAGTGGGTCGGCTCGTCGCCCCCTGCCCGGCGGCCGATGGCGCCGAGATAGACGCAGACCACGGTGCCCGGCAGCATGCCGATCACCGTCGAGATCAGATAGGCCGGCGTGCCGACCTCCGTGACCCCGAGGGCATAGTTCTGCGCGTTGAACGGCACGAAGGGGCTGAGGCGCATCAGGGTGAGCAGCCGCCAGCCGCCGTCCCCCACCGCCTCCACGGTCGCCTTGAAGGCCGGCCGCCGCTCGATCAGCGCCCGCACCCGATCCCGGAACAGGTAGCGGGCGGCGAAGAAGGCGAGCCAGGAGCCGAGCGTGGCGGCGAGGAGCACCACCGGCATCACCGCCCAGCCGAAGGCCACCGCCCCCGCGATGGTGAGCGGCGTGCCCGGCACGACGAGGAGCGTCGCGACGAAGAACAGCAGGCCGAAGGCGAGAAGCCCATAGGGACCGAGCCCGTTCGCCCAGGCCGAGAAGGCGCGCAGCCATTCCTCGATTGGCAGGAGGAACCACACCCCCACCGCGAGGGCGGCGGCGAGCGCGGCGACGGCCCAGGTGCCGAGGGAGGAGAAGCGGGCTGGTTGACCGGCCGACCGGCGGGCAGGATCCATCGGGGGCTCGGGCGGGGCTCGGCAAGAATGCGGGACGGGCGCGGGACGCGAAAGTCGGACGCGAGCGCAAAGCGCGAGACCGCGCATCTGTTCCCGCGAGCCGCCCGATCCATGTCGCCGGCTCACCAGTCCCGGTCGAGCCGGACGGCGATCCGGCTGGGACGCGCCCCGGCCAGGACCCGTTCGAGGGAGGCGAGCGCCCGCCGGGCCTTGCCGAGCCGAGGGCGGCGCCAGCGGCGCTCGTAGCCCCGCAACGCCACCGCCGCCTCGCCGAGGCGGTCTCCGGCGGCGGCGAGGCGGTCCACCGCCCGGCGGATCGGCGGAGTTTCCTCGGTCAGCACACAGAGATCGGAGAGATGGTTGCGCAGGGCGTGGAGGTCGTCGCGTCCCCCGCCCTCGTCCGCAAGGGCGGCGAGCGCTCCGTCCATCGCCAGGATCAGGCCCGCGAGCGGCTGCGGCAGCGGCCGAAGCCTTCCTTCTCCCAGAAGGAGGGACGGATCGTCCGGTGCAGGCCCCTGCGCGGCGACTCCCATGAACGCTCCGCTGACTGAACACGGGACGCGCGGGAAGCGCGTCGCGGCCAACGCCTCACGCGGTGAGTCGGCGCGGCCTCGGAGGGCATAACCACCGGATACGGCACACCGGAACCGTTCAGACGCAACCTCATATGAAAAGACTTTTCACGATGCGGGAGAGCGAGGTTGCGACCCCTTCGCCTCCGGCGCCGAACGCGGACGTCTCAGAGCATAGACGAGCGCGCCGGCCGTCATCAGCGCCAAGGCGTACCATGTCAGCGCGTAGACGAGATGGTTGTTATGGAAGGCCACCACGGTGAGGCCGCCGACCGGCAGGCCACCGCGATTGGGGGTGGCGTCGGCATCCACGAAGTAGGGGGCGGCGTCGGACAGGTTCCGGGCGGCGGCGATGGCCGCCACGTCGCGGGAATACCAGCGGCCGGCCCCCGGATCGTTGCGGCGCAGGAAGCCGCCGCCCGGCTCGGACAGGCGCAGCAGGCCGGTGACCGTCACCTCCCCCTCCGGCTCGCCCGCGGCGCGGGCGGAGCGGTCGCGGGCCTCCGTCGGCACGAAGCCGCGATTGACCAGAACGGGAAAGCCCCGCTCGGTGTTGAGGGGGACGAGAACCCAGAAACCGCCGCCGCGCTCGGTCACGGCCTGGACCAGGGTGGCGCGGTCATGGGCGAAGCGGCCGGTGAGGCGGACGCGCCGGTACTCGGCGGACGGCCCGGTGAGACCGGCCCATTCCTCCGGTCCCGGCGCCGCGACCGGATCGGCGTGGATGCGCGCCGCGACGCGGTCGATCAGGTCGAGCTTCCAGGCGCGACGCTCGACCTGCCACGTGCCGAGGCCGAGAAACACCCCGACCAGCGCGAGGCCCGCCACCGCCAGGAGGATCCGGGCGAGAAGCGGGCGGCGCCGGCCCGGAGCCGAACCGGCCTCTGCTTCGGCGGCGCGCGCTCTGGGCGATCCGTCAGGGGGCGTGGCGCATCTCCTCGGCGGAGACCGGCATCATGTTGGCGTTCAGGTGGTGCATCACCCAGATCGAACCGCACAGCGTGATGACCACGATGGTGACCGTGAAGATCAGCGCCAGGAAGGTCCAGCCGCCCTCCGATTTGGTGTTCATGTGCAGGAAGTAGATCATGTGAACCACGATCTGCACCACGGCGAGCCCGAGGATGACGACGCCGGTGACGAGCTTGTCGCCGAGCACGTCGGCCATCACCAGCCAGAACGGGATCGCCGTCAGGATGACCGAGAGCACGAAGCCGGTCACGTAATCCTTGAACGAGCCGTGGCCGTGAGCGTCCTGCCCGTGATGGCCATGGTCGTGACCATGGCCGTGCGTGTGCGCTGCCCCGCTCATTGCAGGACTCCCATCAGGTACACGAAGGTGAAGACGCCGATCCAGATGACGTCGAGGAAGTGCCAGAACATCGACAGGCACATCAGCCGGCGCTTGTTCTCGGGCACGAGGCCGCGCAGGCGAGTCTGGACCATCAGGGTGACGAGCCAGATCAGGCCGAAGGTGACGTGCAGGCCGTGGGTTCCGACCAGGGTGAAGAACGCGGACAGGAAGCCGCTGCGCTGGGGCGTGGCCCCCTCGTGGATCAGGTGGGAGAATTCCCACAATTCGAGCCCGACGAAGGCGGCGCCGAACAGGCCGGTGACCGCCAGCCAGAGCTGGGTCTTGGAGAGATCGCCCTTCTCCATCTCCAGCATGGCGAAGCCATAGGTGATGGAGGAGAACAGCAGCATCGACGTGTTCACCGCCACGATCGGCAGGTCGAACAGGTCCTTGGGCGAGGGCCCGGCCGCGTAGCTGCGGCCGAGCACGGCGTAGGTGGCGAACAGGACCGCGAAGATGAGGCAATCGCTCATCAGGTAGATCCAGAAGCCGAGCATCGTGCTCCCTTCCGGGTGATGCTCTCCCTCGAGATCGAGGAAGTTCGGCACGTCGGCCGTCGAGGCCTGGGTCATGGCGGGGTTTCCGTGAGTTGCCATGGCGTGATCAGGCCCGCACAGCCGCCAGCGCCCGGGTCCGCTCCTGCTCGGTGCGGCTGACCGTGTCGGCGGGGATGTAGAAGTCGCGGTTGTAGTTGAAGGTGTGCCCGATCGCGACGACGAGGGTCGCCACGAAGGTGAGGGCCGCCAGCCACCAGATGTACCAGATCATCGCGAAGGAGAAGGCGATGCCGAGCACGCCGAGGATCACGCCGGTGGCGGTGTTCTTGGGCATGTGGATCGGCTTGTAGCCCTGGAGCGGACGCTGGAAGCCGCGGCTCTTCATCTGCCACCACGCGTCGAGGTCATGCACCACGGGCGTGAAGGCGAAGTTGTAGTCCGGCGGCGGCGAGGAGGTGGACCATTCCAGCGTCCGGCCGCCCCACGGGTCGCCGGTCACGTCGCGCAGGGCCTCGCGGTTTTTGATCGAGACCGCGAACTGGACGATCATCGCGCCGATGCCCAGTGCGATCAGGCCCACGCCGATGGCGGCGATGACGAACCAGATCTGGAGCGAGGGATCGTCGAAGTGCTGGACGCGGCGGGTGACGCCCATCAGGCCGAGCACGTAGAGCGGCATGAAGGCGACGTAGAAGCCGATGGTCCAGAACCAGAAGCTGACCTTCCCCCAGAACGGGTCGAGCTTGAAGCCGAAGGCTTTCGGGAACCAGTAGTTCACGCCGGCGAACATGCCGAACAGCACGCCGCCGATGATCACGTTGTGGAAGTGCGCGATCAGGAACAGCGAGTTGTGGAGCACGAAGTCGGCCGGGGGCACGGCGAGCAGCACGCCGGTCATGCCGCCGATCACGAAGGTGACCATGAAGCTCACGGTCCAGAGCATCGGCACGTCGAAGCGGATGCGGCCGCGATACATCGTGAACAGCCAGTTGAAGATCTTCGCACCCGTCGGGATCGAGATGATCATCGTCGTGATGCCGAAGAACGAGTTCACGCTGGCGCCCGACCCCATCGTGAAGAAGTGGTGCAGCCACACGAGGTAGGACAGGATCGTGATGACGATGGTCGCGTAGACCATCGAGGTGTAGCCGAACAGGCGCTTGCCGCAGAAGGCGGAGGTGACCTCGGAGAAGACGCCGAAGGCCGGCAGGATGAGGATGTAGACCTCCGGGTGGCCCCAGATCCAGATGAGGTTGAAGTACATCATCGGATTGCCGCCGAGGTCGTTCGTGAAGAAGTGCGTGCCGACGTAGCGGTCGAGCGTCAGCAGCGCGAGAACGGCGCCCAGGATCGGGAAGGCGGCCACGATGAGCACGTTGGTGCACAGCGAGGTCCAGGTGAAGATCGGCAGCTTCATCATCGACATGCCGGGCGCGCGCATCTTCACGATGGTCGCGATCAGGTTGATGCCCGACAGGGTCGTGCCGATACCGGCGATCTGCAGGCCCCAGATGTAGTAATCGACCCCGACGCCGGGGCTCATATCCGCGCCGGAGAGCGGCGGATAGGCGAGCCAGCCGGTGCGGGCGAACTCACCGATGAACAGCGAGAGCATCACCGTGACCGCGCCCGAGACCGTCATCCAGAACGAGAAGTTGTTCAGGAACGGGAAGGCGACGTCGCGGGCGCCGATCTGCAGCGGCACGACGTAGTTCATCAGGCCGGTGACGAAGGGCATCGCCACGAAGAAGATCATGATCACGCCGTGGGCGGTGAAGATCTGGTCGTAGTGATGCGGCGGCAGGTAGCCCTCGTTGGCACCGAAGGCGATCGCCTGCTGCGAGCGCATCATCAGCGCGTCGGCGAAGCCGCGCAGCAGCATCACGAGCGCCAGGACGACGTACATGATGCCGATCTTCTTGTGGTCGACCGACGTCACCCAATCGCGCCAGAGCGGACCCCAGAAGCGGAAATAGGTGATCGCGGCCAGCACCGCGATTCCGGCCACGGCGACGCCTGCGAAGGTCACTTGCAGAATCGGCTCGTGATACGGGATGTCCTCCAGGGAGAGACGCCCGAACAGCAAGTGCTGCAGGTCGGTGTTTGCGAACATGGGTCGAAACTCGTCCGTGAATCCTGATGCGGCGACGGATCAGTTGTTGGTCTGGTCGGGGGCGGCGCGGCCTTGCCCGCTGCCCTCGTGGGTCTTGTCGGCGTCGGGCGCCTCGCTCTTGGGCGCGCGGTGCGAGGCCGGCGTCGTCGCGCCGGGCGGCTCGTCGCCCCGTTCGGTGTGGCGGTTGTCGTACTGGAGCCGCCCGGCGTTCTCGTGGCTCTCCTTGCCGGCGCCGCCCTTGGCGTCGATGGCCATCATCTCGCTCATGCACATCTTGCCGGGAACGGCGCACATGCCGACGATCTTGTCGAAGAGCCCGTCACTGAAAGAGGAATAATAGGTGACGGCCACCCGCTCGCTCGGGCGCTCCAACTGAAGATAAGCATCGCGGCTCAGGTCCGAACCCTGCTGCTTCACTTTGGCGACCCAACGGTCGAAGCCGTCGCCTTCAAGCCCGTGGAACTTGAAGGTCATGTGCGAGAAGCCGCTGCCGCTGTATTGCGAGGCGAGCCCGTCATACTCGCCCGGCCGGTTGATCACCGCGTGCAGCTGCGTCTGCATGCCGGGCATGGCGTAGATCATGCCGGCGAGCGCCGGGACGTAGAAGGCGTTCATCACCGAGGAGGCGGTGAGCTTGAAGGCGATCGGCCGGTTCACCGGCGCGGCCAGCTCGTTGACGGTGGCGATGTTGTATTCGGGGTAGAAGAACAGCCACTTCCAATCGAGGGCGACGACCTGCACCTCGAGCGGCTTGACCTCCGCCGCCACCGGTTTGCCCGGCTCGATGCGCGAGAGCGGCCGGAACGGGTCGAGGGTGTGGGTGCTGATCCAGGTCAGCGCCCCGAGGGCGATGATGATCAGCAGCGGCGCGGTCCAGATCACGACCTCGAGGGCGGTCGAGTGATCCCAGTCGGGATCATGGCGCGCCGCCGTGTTCGAGGCCCGGTAGCGCCACGCGAAGAGCAGGGTCAACACGATCACCGGGATGATGATGAGGAGCATCAGCCCGGTCGAGGCGAGGACGAGGTTGCGCTGCTGCACGGCGATGTCGCCGGAGGGCTGCATCACCACGAGGTTACAGCCGGCGAGCAGGCCGAACAGGGGCAGCAGGACGAGTCCGCGCAGGATCCGGCGCGCGGAGCCGGCCCCGGCAGGAGCCCTGAGTGAACGGTCGGCGGTCATGGCCAAGAATCTTCGTTCCATCGCAAGGGCCGCGCGGGTCTTCTCCCGCACGGCGACGGTTCGTTTCGCTCAACAATCCGGGCGGGCGGACCCGAATCCGCCCGCGACGGGGATCACATCTGGCGCATCTCGGAGCGATCGAGGCTGAGGGCGAGCAGCGTCGCCAACGCACCCGACAGCAGGTACACGCCGACCATCGCGAGCCCGTATTCGGTGGAGAGGTACAGCACCACGAGGGGAGCGAAGCCGGCGCCGAACAGCCACGCGAGGTCGGAGGTCAGCGCCGCGCCGGTGTAGCGGTAGCGCGCACCGAGCCGGGAGGTCACGGCACCGGCGGTCTGGCCGTAGGACAGGCCCAGCAGCATGAAGCCGATATTGACGTAGATCGTCTGGCCGATGGCGTTCTCGCCGAAGATCAGCGGCGCCAGGATGCTGCCGCAGGCGAAGGCGGCGATCAGCCCGGCGCTGATGAGCAGCATGTTGCGGCGCCCGATCTGGTCGGCGATCAACCCCGAGGCGGCGATGGCGCCGGCGCAGACGATGGCGCCGGAGAACTGCACCATCAGGAACTCGCCGGCGGAGCGGTCGCTCGACAGGGTGAGCCAGGCGATCGGGAAGATCGTCACGAGGTGGAACAGGGCGAAGCTCGCCAGCGGCACGAAGGCGCCGATCCACACGTCGAGGGCGTGGTGGCGGGCCAAATCGACGACGCCGACCGGCTCCAGCTGGCCCTTGTCGAGAAGCCGGGTGAATTCCGGGGTAGCGACGAGCCTGAGCCGCGCGAACAGGGCCACGACGTTGATGGTGAAGGCGCAGAAGAACGGGAAGCGCCAGCCCCAATCGATGAAGTCGGCCTGGGTCAGGTTGACGACGAAGAAGGAGAACAGGGCGCTCGCCACCATGAAGCCGATCGGCGCGCCGAGCTGCGGGATCATCGCGTACCAGCCGCGCTGCTCACGGGGAGCGTTGAGGGCGAGCAGCGAGGCCATGCCGTCCCAGGCCCCGCCGAGGGCGAAGCCCTGCGCGACCCGCAGCACCGCGAGCAGCTCGATGGCGACGACGCCGATCGAGTTGTAGCTCGGCAGGAAGCTGATCGCGGCCGTCGAACCGCCGAGCAGGAACAGGGCGATGGTGAGCTTCACCCCGCGCCCGTGCTGCTTGTGGATCTTCATGAAGAAGATCGATCCGAGCGGGCGGGCGACGAAGGCCAGCGCGAAGATGCCGAAGGAGTAGAGCGTCGCCGCCAGCGGCTCCGCGAAGGGGAAGAACACCTTCGGGAACACCAGCACCGAGGCGATGCCGAACACGAAGAAGTCGAAATATTCCGACGCGCGCCCGATCACCACGCCGAGCGCGATGTCGTTGGGGTGGACGTCGTGGTGGCTCATGGCCACTTGCGCGTCCCGCTCGAGGGGATGGGAAGTGGCCGTGGCGTTGTCGGTGTTCATCGCGGGCAGCCGGCTCGCCTGAAGGTGCATCGATGCCGCCGCCTTGCCGCGGCGTTCGGCACGTGCCTAGCGGATGGGTTCACATACGCAAAGAGATTTTGGCGTCGCAACAGAGCGCACAGGCCGGCCATGCAACCAAAGCAGGGGTCATGCGCTCACGCGTGCATGGAGAGCTGCGCTAGGCACAGGATGCATAATAGATCCGGATCGGCAGGATAAATCGTCTCCGAAGGCGCCCTGGAACGATGCAGCCGGCCTCACATCGCGTGTCGACGCCCGTGGATTCGGGCCCGACCGGACCGTGCCTGCGGCATCCCCGCGCCCCGGTGAGGGTGGCCGCGGGGCGGATACGGGGGTCAGGGATGCGCCCCGCCGCGCGGCGGAGCCTTGATCCGGTACCAGCCGACGTAGAGCGCCGGCAGGAACAGCAGGGTCAGCAGGGTCGCCGCCAGGATGCCGCCGATCATCGCGTAGGCCATCGGCCCCCAGAACACCTCGCGGGCGATCGGGATCAGGCCGAGGCTCGCCGCCGCCGCCGTCAGCAGGATCGGGCGCATGCGGTGGCGGGTGGCCTCCACCACGGCGTCCCACGGACCCATCCCCTCCGCCTCGCATTCCTCGATCTGGCTCACCAGGATCACGGCGTTGCGGACGATGATCCCGATCAGCGCCAGGATGCCGAGGATCGCGACGAAGCCCATCGGCTTGTCGAAGAGAAGAAGGGCCGGGACCACCCCGATCAATCCGAGCGGCGCGACCGAGAACACCAGGAACAGCTTCTGGAAGCTCTGGAGCTGGATCATCAGGAACAGGGCCATGGCGAGCAGCATCACCGGCACCACGGCGGCGATCGGCCCCTGTCCCTTGCCCGCCTCCTCGACCGCGCCGCCGGTGGCGAGCGTATAGCCCTCCGGCAGCGCCTTCACGTAGGCGTCGATGGCCGGCTGCAGGGCGGCGACGACGGTGGGCGGCTGGGTCGCGTCGGTGATGGTGGCGCGCACCGTCAGCGTCGGCACCCGGTCGCGGCGCCAGACGATCGGCTGCTCCAGGTCGTAGTCGATCTTGGCGAAGGCCAGGAGCGGCACGACCGCGCCGTTGGAGAGGGCGACCTGCAGGCTCTGGAGCGTGTCGAGGGAGGTGCGCTCCACCGTGCGGGCCCGGCCCACCACGTTCACGAGATAGATCGAATCGCGCACCTGCGTGATCGCCTGACCGCCGACGATGCCGTTGAGGATGCCGGCGATGTCCTGGCTGGTGACGCCGAGCTGGCGCGCCTTGTCCTGAAGGATCTCGACGCGCAGCACCTTGCCGGGCTCGTTCCAGTCGAAGGTCGGCACCGCGAGGCGCGGGTCGGTCGCCACCACGTCGGCGAGCTTGAGGGCGAGGCGGCGCACCTCCTGCACGTCGGGCCCTGAGAGGCGGTACTGGATCGGGCGGCCCACCGGAGGGCCGAGATTGAGCGGCTGCACCAGCACGTCGGTGCCGACGAAATCGCGCCGCCCGATTCCCTGCAGGCGGGCCATCACCCGGTCCCGCACCTCCAGCGACTTCGTGACGATCACGATCTGCCCGAAGAAGGCGTTGGCGAGCTGCTGGTCCAGGGGCAGGTAGAAGCGCACCGCGCCCTGGCCGACATAGGAGGACCAGCGGTCGATATCGGGATCGTCCTTCAGATAGGTCTCGAAGCGGTCCATCTGCGCCCTGGTCTCGGCGATGGTGGCGTTCTGCGGCAGGGTCAGGTCGACGAGGACCTCGCTGCGGTCGGAGGACGGGAAGAATTGCTGCTGCACATGGCCCATCCCGACCACGGCGAGCCCCATCAGGGCGACGCAGAGGATCACGGTGACCCAGCGCAGCCGCATCGCCACCCGCAGCACCGCCATGAAGGCGCGGGTGAACAGGCCCTGCTTCTCGGCATGGTGCTTCATGGTCCTGGGCAGGATGGTCACGCCGAGCAGCGGCGCGAACAGGACCGCGACCACCCAGGAGACGAGCAGCGAGGCGGCGATCACCACGAACAGCGAGTAGGTGTACTCACCCGCCGAGGAGCCGTTGAAGCCGATCGGCAGGAAGCCCGCCACCGTCACCAGGGTGCCGGTGAGCATCGGGAAGGCGGTGGAGGTGTAGGCGAAGGTCGCCGCCTTCTTCAGGTTGTCGCCGAGTTCGAGGCGGGCCACCATCATCTCGACGGTGATCATCGCGTCGTCGACGAGCAGGCCGAGGGCGATGATGAGCGCGCCGAGCGAGATGCGCTGCAGCGTCACGCCCATCACCTGCATGATGACGAACACGATGGCGAGCACCAGCGGGATCGAGACCGCGACGACGAGGCCGGCGCGCAACCCGAGGCTGACGAAGCTCACCACCAGCACGATGACGACCGCCTCGACCAGGGCCTTGGTGAAGCCGCCGACCGCCTCCTCGACGATCTTGGGCTGGTCGGAGACGAGATGGATGCCGACGCCGATGGGCAGCTTGCCCTCGACGAGGTGCATCCGCTCCTTCAGATCCTCGCCGAACTTGAGCAGGTTGGCGTTGGGCCGCATGGCGATGGCGAGCCCGATCGCCGGCTGGCCGTCCACGCGGAACAGCGCCGCCGGCGGATCCTCGTAGCCGCGGGAGATCTCGGCCACGTCGGCGAGGCGGAAGAAGCGGTCGTTGAAGCGCAGGTTGACGTTGCGCAGGGACTCCTCGGAGGTGAACTGGCCGCTCACCCGCAGGGAGACCCGCTCCGGCCCGGCCTGGACCACGCCGGAGGCCGCCACGGCGTTCTGCGATTGCAGCGCCTTGATCAGCGCCTGGATGTCGATGCCGTAGCCCGCGAGCTTGCGGGTCGAGAAATCGAGGTAGATCGTCTCGCCCTGCACGCCCATCAGCAGGGTCTTGCCGATATTGGGCACCTTCAGGATCTCGGTGCGCACGCCCTCGACATAATCGCGCAATTGCCGGTGGGTCAGGCCGTCGGCGGTGAAGGCGTAGACATTGCCGTAGACGTCGCCGAACTCGTCGTTGAAGGCCGGCCCCTGCACCCCTTGCGGAAAGGTGTGCTGGATGTCGCCCAGGCGTTTGCGCACCTGATAGAACGCGGGCTGGATCTCCTCCTTCCGCGTGGTGTCGCGGAACTGCACGAATACCGTCGCCTGACCCGGCGTGGTGTAGCTCCTGACGTAATCGAGGGCGTTGATCTGCTGCAACTCCTTCTCGATCCGGTCGGTGACCTGATCGAGGGTGTCCTTGATGGTGGCGCCGGGCCAAGTCGCCTGGACCACCATGGTCTTGATGGCAAACGGCGGATCCTCCTCCCGGCCGAGCCGGGAATAGGCCATCACGCCGGCCACGAGGCAGACCAGCATCAGGAACCAGACCAGCGAGCGGTGGCCGAGCGCCCAATCGGAGAGATTGAAGTCCTTCACGCGCGAAAACCTCCGCAGGAACCCCGAACGCGCGTCAGTGGCGCTCGTCGGTCAGGCGCACGGCCTGACCGTCGCGCAGGGAATGGACGCCGGCCACGACGACCCGCTCGCCGGGCGTCAAGCCCGTCCGCACGGCGATGCGCCCGTGCTCGCCGTGGCCGTCCCCGTCGAGGGTCACGTCCCGGCGCGCGACATGCAGATCGCCCTCGCGCGTTCCCTCGCCCGGCACGATCCAGACCGAGCGCCGCCCCTCGGCCTCGAGCAGGGCGGTGGCGGGCAGGAGGAAGCGGCGCTCGGTGCGGCGCTCCAGCGAGACGGTGATGGTGGCCCCGAGCCGGAAGGCCGGGCCGGGCTCCTCCAGCGTCAGCCGGACGCGCCGGGTGCGCGTGCCGGCCTCGGCGAAGGGCGCGACCTCGCGGACGCGCCCCCGCGCGGTGATCTCCGGCGCGCTCTGGAGCACCACCGTGAACAGGCCGTCCTTGGGCATCGCCCCGGCCAGGGTGTCGGGGATGTCGACCACCGCCTCGCGGGTTTCCGGCCGGGCCAGCGTCACGATTCCCTGCCCCGGACTCACCACCTGACCGATCTCGGCGAGGCGCTGGGTGACGACGCCGTCGAAATCGGCGTGGAGTTCGGTGTAGCCGATCTGGTCGCGGGCCTTCTGCAGGCTGGCCCCGGCCTGGGCGAGGCGGGCCTGGGCGGTGTCGCGCCGGGCCACCGCCGCGTCGAGCTGGGCCTGGGTGACGTTGCCGCCCTCGGTCAGGCGCCGGGTGCGGGCCTCGGTGGCGCTGGCATTCTCGGCCTGGGCCTTGGCATCGGCGAGTTCGGCCTCGGCCCGGCTGAGATCGAACCGCGACACGATCGGATCGAGGGCGGCCAAACGCTGCCCCTTCTTCACGACATCGCCCACGGTGACGTCGCGCGCCACCACCCGCCCGCCGATCTGGAAGCCCAGCTGCGATTGGTAGCGCGGCTCGACGGTGCCGGCGAAGGGGCCGAAGATCTCGCTGTCGGTCGGCTGGGCCAGGGCGGTCAGCACCGGCCGCACCGGCGGCGGGGCCTGACTCTCCTGTGACGGCTGGCAGGCGGCCAACGCGACCGGGCCGACGAGGGCGCCGAAAACAGCGATACGCCTCATTGTCCGCCCTTCCCCGCCGCCGGGATCCCCTGCCCGGTCGCGGCTTCCCGCCCTCCGGCGACGGCGACGCGCTGGCCGGGGCGCAGGAACTGGATGCCGGCGACCACCACCGTCTCGCCGGGCTCGACGCCCGCTTTGAGCACGATGTCGTCGAAGCCGTAGCGGTCGATCTCGACCCGGCGGATCGAGACGGTGCCGGTGGCCGGATCGTGGATCCACACCGCCGGCCGGTCGTCGGAGCGGTAGAGCGCCGACCAGGGCAGCACCACCGCCTCGCGGGTGGCGAAGCGGCCCCGGCCGATCACCACCGCGCCCAGCGACATGGAGGGCGGCGTCGCCTCGAGCCCGACCTTGACCCGCACGGTGCCGCTCGTCGCGTCCACCGTCGGCGAAATCTCGCGCACGCGCCCCGTCGCCGCCACGGCGGGATCGGATTGGAGCGTGACGCGGATCGTCTTGTCGCCGGGCGGCTTGGCGGTCAGCGCTTCGTAGACGTTGAACACCGCGTCGCGCGGACCGTCCTGGGCCAGCACCATCACCGCCTGACCCGCCTGCACCACCTGCCCGACCTCGAAGGTCCGGCTCATGACGATGCCGGGCACGCCCGCGCGCAATTCGGTATAGGAGAGCTGCTCCTCGGCGGTGCCGAGGGCCGCCTTGGCCGAATCGACCGCCGCCTGGGAGGTCCGCAACTGCTGCTCGGCATTGTCGTAGGATGGCCGCGTGGTGTAGCCGCTGCCGATGAGCTGCTTCTGGCGCTCGAAGGTGACCTTGGCCTGGGTCAATTGCGCTTCCGCCGAGACCAGGGCGGCGCGGGCATTGTCGAGATTGGCTCGCTGCGTCAGCGGTTCCAGCACGGCGAGCACCTGATCGGCGCCGACATGATCGCCCACCTCGACCCGGCGCTCGGCGACCTTGCCGTTGGTGCGGAAGGCGACGTTGGTCTGGGCCTGGGCCTGGATGTCGCCGGTCAGCACCACATCCGAGGCGACGGGGGTTTTCTGCGCCTGCCGGACCCGGACCAGCACCACCGCGAGATCCTCCGCCGGCGCATCGGCCGGCGTATCGACCGGCGCGGCCTGAACCGGACGCTCCCCTGCGAGGAGGGCGGCCGCCATGACGAGAGTCAGGAAAGCGACAGGGGGACGGAGCCGTGAGGTCATCGGCCGAGTTTTCCGAACGGCGACGGCATAGCGAAGGGCGCTGCTGCCGCGGGGCGACTTTCGCGGCGCAGGCTTATCGCGTATCTTACCGACCGTCCAGACGGTTTTTAATCGGAGTTCGGGAGCGACCATGTCGCAGAGGACGCGCGGCCGGCGCGACGAGCGGGCGGGAGTGATCCTCGACGCGGCGAGTGCGGTGCTGCGCCACGGCGGCTCGCGGGCCCTGACGATCGACGCGGTGGCGGCGCAGGCGGGCCTGAGCAAGGGAGGCGTGCTGCATCATTACGCCTCGAAGGATGCGCTGATCCTCGCGCTGGTCGCCCGCGAACTCAAGGAGCTGCGGGAGGGCATCGCTGCCTGCGAGACCGAGCATCCGCCCGGACCCTCCGGGCTGGCGCTGGCCATGGTCACCCATCTGCGCCGCAGCTATTGCGGCGAGGACGAGTCGTCCCGCGCCCTGCTCCTCGCCGCCGTCGAGAATCCGGAGGCGCTCGCCGGCTACCGCGCCTTCGTGGCCGAGCGGCTGGCCCGGCTCGACGCCGCGCCTGGCGCGCCCGGCACCGGGATGGCCCTGTTCTTCTCCCTGCTCGGGGTGGTGATGGGGCGCACCCTCGGCTTCCACGACCTCAGCGCGGCGCAGATCGAACCGATTCTGAACGCCCTGGAGCGCACGGCACGGGATCTCGGCTGACGGATCGCCGCACCCTCGGACAACGCCATGGAGGGCTTTCCGGGGATGAGCGCCAGGATGGTGCGGAAGCAGGGCCTTTTCAGGCAGACCGGCCGCCACCATGCGAGGCCCGGCCCGACTCCGGCCTCGTTCCGGATGCCCGAGCCCCGCAGCCGGCGTCCGGCAAGTCGGGATGACGGATGTCGTCGGCGCTCGAGCGCCGCGCGGGCCGTCCGATACGGTTTCCGCTTGATCAAGCGGAAACCGTATCGGACGATGTTCTTACACCGAATCCTTGCATGGCACGTAACGATGGATGGCGGGAGCCAATCCATCATATGTTCTTTCAAAGAAAAGCGTCTCGCTATCGAAGGACGTTGAACGGCCTGTACCGCCACTCTAGCTTCGATGCCGCCCTCCGGATGCGGGAAGGACAATGCCGACGAACGACACCGATGCCCTCGCCGAAGTCGCCGCTTTGTGCGCGGCCGCTCGAGCGAGGCTTCCGGTTTCGGGCTTCCACCGGCTCCGCGTCCTGCTCGACATGATCCTGATCGATCTCGACCGCGAGGGTCCGCCGAAGGATCATGCGGCGGAGGAGCCGGACAAGCTCTGATACGGTCACCGCTTGGCGCAAGCGGTGACCGTATCAGAGCCCGCGCGGTGCCGCGCCGCGGCGGCTCGCGGGCCCGGATTCGACGACCGGAACGAGGCGCCGGATCAGGTGTCGTCGATCTGGCAGACGAGGCGGATCGTCATCACGCCGTCCCCGCTCTCATCGCGCACGGTCAGGACCAGGGTGCAGTCCTGGCTGTCCTCGGCCTCCGCCGCCATCAGCGCCGTCATCACCCGCAGGGCCTCGCGCCGCAGGGCGAGCGGCTCCCGGATCTCGCGACCCACCTCGTCCTTCAGATCCGCGCCGTCATTGATGTCGAAGAAATAACGCGGCATCGGGCAAGCGCTGTTCGAAAAGGGGCTCATCCGCCCGGCCGAGCGCCGAACGGCCGCATGGCGCAACCCGTCCGCCCGGCGCGGGCGCCCTCCCCGCGCCTCGGATTAACGGGCTGGAAAAGGGCCGGTTTCGGCCATGTGCGCCACGACTATACAGCCGCGATATCCATTTCGGGAGTGCCTGTCCGTCCTGGCCCATCATCAATGCGCGAGGATCTTCGACAAAAACTGCTGAGCCCGCTCGCTGCGGGGCCGGGAGAAGAAGGCGTCCTTCGCGGCATCCTCGACGATCTCGCCGCCATCCATGAACACCACCCGGTCGGCCACCTTGCGGGCGAAGCCCATCTCGTGGGTGACGACCATCATGGTCATGCCGTCGCGGGCGAGTTCCACCATCACGTCGAGCACCTCGCCGACCATCTCGGGATCGAGCGCCGAGGTCGGCTCGTCGAACAGCATCACCACCGGATCCATGGCGAGCGCCCGGGCGATGGCCACCCGCTGCTGCTGCCCGCCCGAGAGCTGGCCCGGAAACTTTTCCGCATGGGCCGAGAGGCCGACCCGGGCGAGGAGATCGAGGCCGCGCCTCCGCGCCTCCTCCCCGGAGCGCCCGAGCACCTTGCGCTGGGCGAGCGTCAGGTTGTCGGTGACGCTCAGGTGCGGGAACAGCTCGAAATGCTGGAACACCATGCCGACCCGTGCCCGCAGCCGCGGCAGGTTCGTCGCCCTGTCCTTCACCCGCGTGCCGTCGACGGTGATCTGCCCCTGCTGGAACGGCTCCAGGGCGTTGACGCATTTGAGCAGCGTCGACTTGCCCGAGCCCGAGGGGCCGCAGACCACCACCACCTCGCCCCGGGCGACCGCCGTGGTGCAGCCGGAGAGGACGGCGAGGTCGCCGTACCATTTCGAGACCGCCTCGACGACGATCATCGGCCCACCGGCAGCGGCCGGTCCCGGCGGCGCGGTCATGGCGCAGTCATGGGGACAAGCCCTCCCGAGATGTCACCGCACGACCGCGATGCGGGCCTGGAGGCGGCGCACCAGGAGCGAGGCGGCGAAGCAGACCGCGAAATAGACCAAAGCCGCGAACAGGTACATCTCCACCAGCCGGCCGTCGCGCTGGGCGACCTTGGAGGCCGCGCCGAGGAAATCGGTCAGCGAGAGCACATAGACCAGGGAGGTGTCCTGGAAGAGCACGATCGTCTGGGTCAGCAGCAGCGGCAGCATGTTGCGGAAGGCCTGGGGCAGCACCACGAGCCGCATCGTCTGGGCGTAGCTCATGCCCAGCGCCCGGGCGGCCGCGCTCTGGCCCTTCGGGACCGACTGGATGCCGGCGCGCATGATCTCGGCGAAATAGGCCGCCTCGAACAGCGTGAAGGTGATCAGCGCGCTGGCGAAGGGGCCGACTTGGATCGGGCTGGCCGCGCCCGTCGCCCAGGCGCCGAGATAGGGCATGAGGAAGTAGAACCAGAAGATCACCAGCACGAGCGGCAGGGCGCGCATCAGCTCGACATAGAGCTTGGCCGCATGGGTCAGGCCCGGCACGCCGGAGAGCCGCACCAGGGCGAGGCCGGTGCCGAGCACGAGGCCGCCCGACGCCGCCAGCGCCGTGAGGGTGAGCGTGAACACCATGCCCTCGCCGAACAGGTAGGGCAGCGAGGCGGCGACGACGGAGAGGTCGAGGCTCGCGAGCATCAGCGGCCTCCCGGCACGGCCAGGCGCCGCTCCAGCAGGGTCGCGCCCGCCACCACCACGAGGTTGACGGCGAGGTAGAGCAGGGTGGCTGCGGTGAAGGCCTCGAACACCTGGAACGAGAATTCCTGCATCGCGCGCGCCCGCGCCGTCAGTTCCAGCAGACCGATGGTGAGGGCGACGGAGGTGTTCTTGAGGTTGTTCAGGAATTCCGAGGTCAGCGGGGGCAGGATGATCCGGTAGGCATGAGGCAACAGCACGAAGCGGTAGGTCTGCGCCACCGTGAGGCCGAGCGCCGTGCCCGCCAGCGCCTGGCCCCGCGGCAGGGAGCGGATGCCGGCCCGCACCTGCTCGGCCACCCGCGCGGCGGTGAAGAAGCCGAGGCACAAAACCGCCGTGTAGAACGGCGCGTCCGGCATCTGCTTGACGGCGGCGCCGATCCGCGCGGGCAGGAGTTCCGGCAGCACGAAGTACCAGAGGAACATCTGCACTAGCAGCGGCACGTTGCGGAACAGCTCGACATAGGCCGCGCCCACCGCGTTGGCGGCCCGCGAGGGCAGGGTCCGCATCACCCCGATCACCGAGCCGAGCCCGAAGGCGATGGCCCAGGAACCGAGGGCGGTGAGCACGGTCCAGGCGAGCCCCGAGAGCAGCATGTCGGCATAGGTGCCGGTGCCCTCGGGCGAGGGCTCGAACAGGACGCCCCAGTTCCAGTGATAGGTCATCGGGAGCGGCCGCCGGTTCAGTAGGCGGCCGGGTCCGCGCTGTCGCTCGGGCTGGACAGAACCTTCCGCATCGCCTCGCTCAAGGGGAGATGCAGGTTGATGCCCCGCGGCGGGATGGCCTGCGTGAACCACCTGTCGTAGAGCGCCCTGCCCTCCGGGCTCGTGTAGAGCGCGGCGGTCGCGGCATCGACCACGGCCTTGAACGGCGCGTCGTCCTTGCGCAGCATGATGGCGTAGGGCTCCGGCCGCGACTGGGCCTCGGAGGAGATCGCGTAGGCCTCCGGCGTCTTCGCCCCGGCGACCAGGGCGGCGAGCAGCACGTCGTCCATCACGAAGGCGTCGGCGCGCCCGGTCTCGACCATCAGGAAGGCCTCCGCATGGTCCTTGGCGGGCAGGATCCGCATTCCGAGCCCGCGGGCCGCGTTGATCTCGTTGATCTGGCGGATGCTGGTGGTGCCCGAGGTCGAGACCACGGTGCGGCCCTTCAGGTCGTCGGTCCTGTCGAGCCCCTTCTCCTTCTTGGCCACGAAGCGCGTGGCGGTGAGGAAGTGGGTGTTGGTGAAGGCGGCCTGCCGCTGGCGGTCGGCGTTGTTGGTGGTCGAGCCGCATTCGAGGTCGATCGTCCCGTTGGCGATCAGCGGGATGCGGGTGGCGGAGGTGACCGGATTGAGCTTCACCTCCAGCTGGTCGAGCTTGAGATGGGCTTTGACCGCCTCGGCGACCTTGAGGCAGATCTCGTAGGCGTAGCCCACCGGCTTCTGGTTGCCGTCGAGATAGGAGAAGGGCACCGAGGCGTCGCGGTAGCCGAGCGTGAGGGCGCCCCTCTCCTTCACCTTCCTCAGCGTCCCGGTCAGCTCCTGCGCCTGGGCGGGAAGGCAGGGGGCCGCGAGGAGAGTGAGCAGGAGCGCGGCCTTGAGGCGCATCGGTGGAGTGTCCCAACCCTTGGCCGCCCGGCGGGCGGCGGCGGCACCATAGTGAGGCCGGCGGACGGGCTTGTCATCCGCCGGCCGCACGATGGCGTCGCCGAACACCGGACGGAGGCGGTTCAGGTCGGGCTCGATCAGGCCGTGCCGCCGCGCGCTCTCCGCCCAGAGCGGGGCGGCGCCCGCCAGGTGATGCTCCAACGTTCACCGTGCCGTCGAAGGGCGCCGTCGGCACCGGAGCCGCGCCCCTGTGCCGGGCAATCCAGGGGCGGCGGACCCTTGTTCCGCGACGATCGTCCCGGCCCGCCGCCCCGGCCGGCGCTCAGACCAGGCCGGTCAGGTAATAGACCCCGATCACGACGAACACGGCCACGGTCTTGATGATCGTGATCGCGAAGATGTCGCCGTAGGATTGCCGATGGGTCAGGCCGGTGACGGCGAGCAGGGTGATCACCGCGCCGTTATGCGGCAGCGTGTCCATGCCGCCGCTCGCCATCGACGCGACCCGGTGCATCACCTCCAGCGGGATGCCGGCGGCCTGCGCCGCCTCGATGAAGCGGCCGGACAGGGCGGCCAGCGCGATGGAGAGGCCGCCCGAGGCGGAGCCGGTGACGCCGGCCAGCACGTTGACCGTCACCGCCTCGTTGATCAGCGGGTTGGGGATCGCCGACAGCGCATCCGAGATCACCTTGAAGCCGGGCAGGGCGGCGATGACCGCACCGAAGCCGTATTCGGTGGCGGTGTTCATGCCCGCGAGCAGCGCCCCCGCCACCGCCGCCTTCGAGCCCTCGGAGAAGCGCGCGGCGAGGTTGCGGAAGCCGAGGAGCACGGTGGCCAGGATGCCGGCGAGCAGGGCGCCCTGCACCGCCCAGATCGCCGCCACCGTCTTGATCGGCACGGTGACCGGGTTGGCGGCCATCTCCGGCGTCAGCGCGGCGCTCGCCTGATCGCCATAGGTGCCGGTGATCCAGGCGAGCAGCAGCCGGTTGCCGATCCCGACGATGAGCAGCGGCAGGATCGCCACCGCCGGGTGGATCACGACCCGGTCCTCGACCGCCTGCGGCTCGTTGCTGTGGCCCTCGCCATAGCCCTCGTCCCCGGCCCGGCGGCGGCGCCATTCGAGATAGGCGACGCCCGCCGCGAACACGAACAGCGCGCCGATCACCCCGAGCCAGGGAGCGGCATAGGCATCGGTCTTGAAGAAGGAGGCGGGGATGATGTTCTGGATCTGCGGGGTGCCCGGCAGGGTGTCCATGGTGAAGGTGAAGGCACCGAGCGCGATCGTGCCGGGGATCAGGCGCTTGGGGATCCGGCTCCTGCGGAACAGCTCGGCGGCGAAGGGGTAGACGGCGAACACCGCCACGAACAGCGAGACGCCGCCATAGGTGAGGATGGCGCCCACCAGCACGATGGCGACGATCGCCCTGCCCTCCCCCAGCAATCCGGTCACGGCGCCGACGATGGAGCGGGCAAAGCCTGAGATTTCCACGAGCTTGCCGAACACGGCCCCGAGCAGGAAGACGGGGAAGTAGAGCTTCAGGAAGCCGACGAGCTTCTCCATGAACAGGCCGGAGAACAGCACCGGCACCGCCGCCGGATCGGTGAGCAGCACCGCCCCCATGGCGGCGACGGGGGCGAACAGGATCACCGAGAAGCCGCGATAGGCGATCCCCATCAGGAAGAAGAGCGCGGCGAGGCAGATCAGGAAACTCAAGGCGGACGTCCTCCCCCCGCACCGATTCTCTCCCGGTGCGCGGCGCCCACTCTGCCCCAAGCGCGGCCGTGTTCAATGGAGAGGCGGGTCACAGGCTCCGATGCATCACCAGGGCATCGACCGGTCCGCGCTCCGGATGGCGGAAGACGCCGGGCAGGCGACCGATCTCCCGGAGGCCCAGGCTGGTCCAGAGCGCGACCGCGCGGGTGTTGGTGGCCACCACGAGGTTGAACTGCATCGCGGAAAAGCCCAGTGCCCGGGCCGTCTCGAAGGAATGCAGCCCCATGGCGCGGGCGATTCCCCTGCCCCGCGCCTCGGGGTGGGTCGCGTAGGCGCCGTTGGCGACGTGGTCGCCGGCTCCGAGCTGGTTGGCGCGGATGTAGTAGCTGCCGAGGATCGCGCCGGCGCTCTCCGCGACGAAGACGTGATGCCCCGGCGAGAACCAGTAGGCGAGCGCCCTGCCCCGGTTCCAGTCCCGGGGCAGGGCAAAGGTCTCTCCCTCCCGCAGGATCGGTTCCAGGATGGACCAGATCGCGTCGTGGTCGGGCGCTTGAGCGAGGCGGATGGAGAGGTCGGTCATCGTGTCCGTGAGAGGGGCGGAGGCGGTGAGCGGCCTCATATACCAGTCCAGCGTGATCCCAGCCGATGATCGCGGGGAGACAGCGGGCGTCTTGCGGGAGCCATGAATACGGCCCGGATGCCGCCCTCGAAGGCGGCGCAGAGACAAGCGGGCGGATCTTTCGGAGTAGACAAGCCATCCTTTTGGAGGGCAAGCGCCAATTGGAAAGATTTTTCCGCCCAATGTTCGCAACATTTATTCGATACATTCAATCCGTTCATCTTACACAATATTGACAGAAAATCTCTTTCGCCTGCGTCCTCTTCCGAGGCCGGCCGTTCGCGCCGGCTTCGCGAAACGCTGTCGGAGGGAGCAAACGCCATGTTTCGGAAATCGACGATCCTGAGCGCCACCCTGGGCGCCATCTTCGCTGCCACCCTGTCACCGGCCCTTCCGGGCACGGCCATCGCCATGCCGATGGGCGGAAGCTTCAGCGGCCGCGTCGACACCCAAGAACCGCAGGTGCTCGGGCCGAACGAGGTCCGAGTCCAGCAGACCGCATCCGGCATCAATTCCGGTCCCGGCACGCCCCTCGACGGCGCCCGGGTCCAGTGGGTGGAAACCGTCACGCTCAAGAACGGGCAGGGACCGGTGGAGGGCACCATCACCTTCACGACGCCCGGCGGCTCGACGTCGAGCCTCTACCGGGGCACGGTCAGCACGGACGCGCAGGGCCGGATCACGGCGACGGGGACTTACAGGGACAGTGCGGCCACGGGCGAATTCGCCGGCGTCAAGGGCAAGGGCACGTTCTCCCTCGCCTACACCTCGAAGACGGATTTCTCGGGGCAATGGCAGGGTGACGTGACCTTCCCCGGCCGGAAATCGTCGCGGCGCTGAAACCGCGACCGGATCCTGTGTCAGCCGGAGACGGAACCGGGCGCCGGGCGGCGCTCCGGCTCCGTGACCGGCGCCGCTCGATCCATTTGGTTCGCTTGGCGCGCCTCCCCGCCGGGGATCGGCGCGATCCGACCCCAGCCCGGCAGCTTGAGGGCGGGGCGGCGCCAATCGAGGCCCGCCACCGCCCCGAGCAGGTTGATCTCCAGCCCGTCGACCCAGCCGACGGTGAGACCGACATAGCCGCGCCAGGACAGGCGCAGGCCGGTGCCGCTCGGGGTGCGCTCGATGACGCGGCCCGGCGGCGTCCAGTCCTTGCCCAGGGCGGTCGGCGGCAGCGGCACGTCGTTGTCGGGAATGCGCGCGACGACGTGGGCGGCGAAGGTGTTCGAGTTCGGGCCCGGCCAGGCCCGGTAGGAGCCCTGGCTCCGGTAGGGATAATCCGCCACCGCCGCCCGGATCGGCGGGATCGCCCGCGCCGCCGCCTCGCCGTCGAGTGCGAGCACGATCTCCGGCGCATTGCCGAACCAGCGCCCGTCCGGGGCATAGGCATCGGTGCGCACCGGATGGCCCCAGCCGACGACGTCGTAGCGGGTGTAGCGGGGCGCGCCCGCCTCCTTCACCACCACCCAGCTGTGATGGGCGACGATGCCCCGCCAGCGCCCGACCCGGGCGGCGTAGACCCGCACCATCGCCCCCGGCACGGCGGCGGCCGGCGGCAACAGGCCGGCGCTCGACCAATCCGCCGTCGACCAGTTCTCCGCCCGTCCGCCCTTCACGCTCCACCACAGGGCGTGGGTCGCGAGCGGAACCAGGAAGAGGAGGACGAGCGCGAAGAGAAGGAAACGCAGGGCGGGAACAAGCAGGTCGGCGAGCATCGAACCCAATGTCACGGTCGGGCGCGCCCGGAACAAGCACGGCGACGCCACGGACCGTGTCCCAGCGCACGCCTCGCCCCGGCCCCCTCTGATGCAGCTCGGCCACATCGCCCGAGGATCGCATCGCGCGCCGCGTCAATGACTGATTGCGCGGAGGCCAAGCCTTGCAACGTTGTAACATCCCTGTGATGAAACATTGTAACGTAGCAAGTTGGAAGACGGGTATGCGGCGCGGGCGCTCGGGACGAATGCTGCTGGTGACGGGGGCCATGCTGACGGCGGGCACCGCCCCGGCGGCGCAGGCGCAGGAGACCACCAAGCAGGAGGCCACCACGCTGGAGGAGATCAGCGTGACCTCGGTCAGCCCGATCCAGACCAGGGCCGCCGCCCCGGCGACCGCCGCCGATGCCCTGCCCCCGGCGGCCCGCACGGCCGAGGTGCTGCCGGTGGTGACCAACACCTTCTCCCCGGTCACCGTGATCCCGCAGGACCGGATCGCCCGCGACCAGCCGCGCACCCTCGGCGACGCCCTGTTCGACCGGCCGGGCATCTCGTCCTCGACCTACGCGCCGGGGGCGGCCTCGCGCCCGATCATCCGCGGCCTCGACAATGCGCGGGTGCGCATCCAGGAGAACGGCATCGTCAATGGCGGCGTGTCGGATCTCGGCGAGGACCACGCGGTGCCGGTCAACCCGCTGAATGCCAGCCGGATCGAGGTGATCCGCGGCCCCGCCACCCTGCGCTACGGCTCGGGCGCCATCGGCGGCGTGGTCTCGGCCGAGAACAATCAGGTGCCGACCTTCATCCCCGCCCGCGGGATCACGGGCCAGGTCACCACCGGCTACACCACGGTCGATAACGGCCGGACCGGCGCGGCCAGCGTCGATGCCGGCGCCAACGGGATCGCCGTCCATGCCGACGGGTTCAAGACCGCCACCGATTCCTACGCGATCCCCGGCGGCATCCAGCGCAATTCGGCGACCGAGTCGCAGGGCGGCTCCTTCGGCCTCTCGGCGATCGGCGACCGCGGCTTCGTCGGCGTCGCCTTCAGCCATTACGACGCGCTCTACCAGATCCCCGGCGGCGAGGCCGAGGAGGCCCGCACGCGGCTGACCCCGAACCAGGACCGTCTGCTCGCCCGCGGCGAATACCGACCGCTGAACGGACCGTTCGAGGTGCTGCGGTTCTGGGCCGGCGGCTCGGTCTACCGCCACGAGGAGATCGGCATCGGCGAGAACGGGATCGAGGGCACGCAGGCGATCTTCAAGAACCGCGAGGTCGAGGCCCGCTTCGAGGCGCAGCACGTGCCGGTCTTCACCGCGCTCGGCACCCTCACCGGCGCGGTCGGCGTGCAGACGGGCCGGCGGGTGCTGAACTCGCAGCTCGAAAGCTTCCTGCCGAAGACCGAGTCACGCTCGCTCGCCGGCTACTGGTTCGAGGAACTGGCGGTGGGCCACGGCCTGCGCTTCCAGGCGGCGGCCCGGATCGAGGGCGACCGGCTCAACAGCACCGCGACGCTCTTCCCCGGCGATTATCTGCCTGACGGCAACGACCTGATCCACTATCCCCTGACCCGCCGCTTCGCCCCGAAGAGCGCGAGCATCGGCGCGTTGCAGGACCTGCCCTACGGCTTCGTGGCGAGCATCAACGGCTCCTATGTCGAGCGCGCGCCCACCGGCTACGAGCTGTTCTCGCAGGGCCCGCACGACGCCACCGCGACCTTCGAGATCGGCGATCCGACCCTGCGGCTGGAGCGGGCCCGCACCGTCGAGATCTCTCTCCGCCGGGCGGAAGGGCCGCTGCGCCTCGACGCCACCGGGTACTACACCCGCTATACCGGCTTCATCTACAAGCGCGACACCGGCAACCGCTGCGACGACGACTTCGCCTCCTGCGGCACCGGGGACGAGCTGCGCCAGATCGTCTACTCGCAGGCCAACGCCACCTTCTACGGCGCCGAGATCGGCGCGCAGCTCGACCTCTTCGCCGTCGGCGACGGCTGGGCCGGCCTCGAGGCGCAGTACGATTTCGTCCGCGCCCAGTTCGACGATGGCTCCTACGTGCCGCGCATCCCGCCCCACCGACTCGGCGGCGGCGCCTTCGTGCGGGCCAATGGCTGGTTCGCGCGGGTGAACCTGCTGCACGCCTTCGACCATACCGAGATCGCCCCGTTCGAGACGACCACGCCGGGCTGGAACGACCTGCGCGCGGAAGTCGCCTACACCCAGGCCCTCGATCCGGCGGTCTACGGCGCCACCGAGGTGACGCTGGGCCTGCAGGGCCGCAACCTGCTCGACGACGACATCCGCAACTCGGCCTCGTTCAAGAAGGACGAGATCCTGCTGCCGGGCCGCAATGTCCGCCTGTTCCTGACGGCGCGGTTCTGACGGGGCGGGCCGGTTCTACTTCCCCTTCGGCGGCTTGGCCGCCGGGCGCTCCGGCGGCGTGACGGCGCCCGCCACCGTCCAGTGGCACACCGCCATGCCCCGGAGGGTGAGGCAATCGTAGGCGCGGCCGTTGAGGGAGACGTGGTCGGCGATCTCCGTCACCGCCGCGCGGTCCAGCGGGTTGCAGCCGAGATCGGATTTCGGGTCGCGGATCAGGGCGAGGGCGGCGGCGCGGTCCTCGCCGGTCCTGAGCAGGAGGCTGCGCAGGTTGGCAAGCGAGGTGCAGCCGATCACGGTGTCGGCCGCGGCCTTCGGGGCCGCCTTCTGATCGCCGGGACGAGGCGCCGCCCCTTGCCCCGCCCCCTGCGCCGCCGCGCCGGAAACGGAGAGCACCAGGGCCGCGAGGGCCGGCAGGACGGAGGACGGCAGGCGGGGCATCGGCGGGTCTCGCGCGGGACGCCGCCCTCATATCACGCCCGCCCCCGACTGCCGAAAGCCGGGCGCCGGCCTCTCAGGATCCCGCCCGCGCCTGCTGCGCCTTCAGCTTGGCGAAGCGCTTGAGCACCCGGTCGCGGCGCAGCCGCGTCAGCCTGTCGATCCAGAAGATGCCGTCGAGCTGATCGATCTCGTGCTGCAGGCAGGCAGCCCGCAGGCCCTCCGCCTCCTCCTCGTGGGTCTCCCCGTCGAGATCGCGGTAGCGCACCCGCACCCGCGCGGGCCGCTCCACCGGTTCGACCACGCCCGGCATCGAGACGCTGCCCTCGGGATGCGAGGCCCGCTCCGCCGAGGCCCAGACGACAACGGGATCGACATAGGTGGCGTGCGGCTCGTCCGGCTGGAGGCGAATCACCACCAGCCGCTCCGGGCGGCCGATATGGGGCGCGGTGAGCCCCATCGCCGAGACGGCGCCCAGGGTGTCGAGCACATCCGCCGCCAGGGCGCGCAGGGCCTCGCCGGTGGCGGAGACGGGATCGGCCGGCCGGTTCAGGCGTGCATCGGGATAGAGGATCAGCGGTCGGACGGGCATGCGCGGGCCTTCGGGGCAAGGGCGTGCCTGCCGCGAGCCGGCGGGCATCGTTGTCGCGCCGCCCCTTACCAGGCCCCTTACCAGAAAGCGCGTGGGCGAAGGCAGGCTTGGCACGCCGCCGGAGCGGCATCGGCAGCCATGAAGCCCCGGGCCGGCTCGGAATTGCTGGCCGACGATGTCTTGGCCGCCCGCAATGGAGCGCAAGACTTCGCGGCTCATCACGCCAAATATCCAATATCGGAACCCGTTCGGCGCCGATGCATTGATCACCGAAGCCCAGGATAGCACCCCAAGATCGCGCCCGACCCGACGGATCGGCCGCGGCTTGCCATTGTTCGATGTGAGGCGCGCGGCCGCATGAGGCCGATCCGGCCCTGGCGCGGCCGGGCGCGCTCCGGAGGGAGCCAGACAGTATGATGAAATCCATGACGGCCCTGCTCGCCGGCACCGTCGTCGCCGCCACCATGGCCGCGGCGGCCCCCGCTTCCGCCCAATCGATCACCATCGGCCCGGACGGGCGGCCGGGCATCGACCTCCGCTCCCGGGGACAGCGCGAGCGGGATTACGACCGCGAGATGCGCCGCCGTGACCGGGACGATTACTACCGCGAGCAGCGCTACCGGGAACGGGATCGCTTCGAGCGTCGCGGCTACGACCGGCGCGGCTACGATTACTGACCCCGCGATCCGTTCTCGAAGCGACACCGTGCGCCCTGCCCCGATCCCCGGTGCTCGGGGCAGGGCGCCGGCTCAGAGGGACGAGATCGGGGATGAGATTGCAGGATCAATCCGCCACCCCACGATGGCGTGTGGATGAGCCCAGAACAGAACCAAATCTCTCGAGAGCAACAAATGTTGCACCTATTTCAATCAGGTGAAGAACGCGTCGAAGCGAATTTCCCGCACCATCCAACGTCTTCACCGAAAATTGCCAAGCTTCTGTCGTACCGCCATGCCTGAGGTGACGACCACAGCGTCGCTGAAACCTTTGCGCCGCTTGCACGGTTGCCTCATCGAACATAACTATGCCTTGTCGATCGGTGGCCGACCCTGACAAGGCCTTCGATGCCCCCGTAAGGGACGCGGCACCGGCTCATTTCCTCGCTCGCTTCGACGAACGGGACGGCCTTCCGGCCGATGGCGGGCCGCATTCCGCGCGGGGTGCCGCGGCGCGTGGAGGAGGAACCCGGATGAATACTGGTACGGTGAAGTGGTTCGACGAGATCAAGGGGTATGGGTTCATCCAGCCCGATAACGGCGGGAAGGACGTGTTCGTGCACATCTCCGCCGTCCAGCAGGCGGGTCTGCGCGGCCTCGCCGAGGGCCAGAAGGTGACGTTCGATATCGAGAACGACCGCCGCAGCGGCAAGCCGGCCGCGGTCAACTTGCAGACCGCCTGAAACGGCGGGTGGCCGGGACCTTCCGGCCGGAAGACTCGGTTCTATACCGCAACAGGTTCGAAAATGTTACCGGCGCCGCCCCGAACAGGGGCGACATCTGTTGCATGCTGCGGCGCACTCGTGCATCGACTGCGCCGGTTCTATAATGACTCGCGCCGCGTCCCGGCCACCCGGATCGTGATCGATCCGGGGGTCGACCGTGTCACTGTATGAGAAAGGTCATATGAGCGCATTCGACTTCAGGAACTTCGAAGACCGCCGTCAGCACTCCCAGTCCGCCAAAGCGGCATTGCTCGAAAAGTTCAAGGCCCGCCCGGCCCTGGATGACCCGGAGATGGTCGCCAAGGCGCAGGCCCGTGCCGAGATCGCCCGCGCCCGCGACGAGCGCGCCCGCGAGCGTGAGCGCATCCGCATCGAGGCCGAGCGCAAGGCGGCGGAAGAGAAGCGCCTGCGCGAGGAGGCGGAACTGGCTGCCCAGCTCGCCCGTGAGGCCGCCGAGGCGGCCGCGCTCGCCGAGCGCAGGGCGGCGGAAGCCGCCGCCAAGAAGGAAGCCCGCGACGCGCGCTACGCCGCCCGCAAGGCCAAGGTGAAGATTCGCCGCTGAGGCACTGACCCTCGGGATCCGACCCGCATTCAGCGAACGGGCACCCGCTTCGAAACAACCAAACGCGCCGGACGCTGCGAGCCCGGCGCGTTTTCTTTTGCTCAAGACTCTTTTCCTCGAACATCAGGACGCGACGGCGCACGGCGCTCCCGATCCGCGGAACAAGCCTGGCTCAGGTTCTTTTTCCTTGGGAGAGACGACACAATCCGCATTCCGGGCCGGTCGGCGACGCTTGGCAAGCTCCGCCTTTGCCTCCACGCTTCCGGTCGTCTCCGGCAAAACCGGCCGAACACGAGTCGCGTCAGGAAGGCTCAAGCCTTGCGCATCATCCGGTTCCATCCCGGCCAGCAGGCCCGGCCCAAGCTCCGCCCTGCCCTGGCCGGGCTGATTCTCGTCCTGGGGCTCGGGGCGGGGCTCGCCCCGTATCCCGGCCTCGCGCAGAGCGAGCCGCCGATCCGCAGCGCGGAAGACGCGTTCTGCCGCAGCGAGGCACGGGCCCAGGTCTTCTCGGCACCCGACCCGCTCAATCTGGGCCTGCGCGAGATCGGCCGCCGCATCTGGGCCAGCTGCATGGAGCGGACCGCCAAGAGCCATCACGGCAAGAAGCAGAAGCCGCACAAACGACGCCGGCACCACTGATCCACCGGCCTCGCCGGACGAGGCGGCCATCCCCACATCCCGACCGAAGCAGCAGGAGGCGGGCGATGGGCTTTCTCGACGGGCTGCTCGGGCATGGCAGCGACCTGTCCGCGGACGAGGTGGACCGGCAGCTCGCCGGAGTACTGGCACCGGGCGAGAGCGTGCGCGTCGCCTTCAAGGTGATCCGCGACCTCATGGTCTTCACCGACCGCCGGCTGATCCTGGTCGACCGCCAGGGCGTGACCGGGCGCAAGGTCGAGTACCTGACCGTACCCTACCGGGCCATCACCGCGTTCTCGGTGGAGACGGCAGGGAGCTTCGACATGGATTCCGAACTCAAGATCTGGATCTCGGGCCGGCCCGAGCCGATCCAGCGCACCCTCCGGCGCGGCGCCGACATTTTGGGCATTCAGCAGGCCATCGCCGGCTCGCTTAAATAAGCGCCCTGCCGCGGCTTCGCCTCCGGCGGGGCCGCCGCGAAGAGGGCTGGAAACCGGCACCCCCACCCTTGCCTTGGGCGGCGAATCCGTTTAAGCGCCCAGCCTTCGCGTTCGCTCCGGCCGGGGGCTGAACGGGCGGTGCCGTTTCGCGGCACAGGGTTCCTCGAAAAAACCCGTCGTCCGGTGTCTCCGCCTTCGATCAACCGCTCGGGCCATCATCAAGGGCTCGAAGGGCTTGGCGCCGAGAGAATGCGAGACGAACCGGCCCGATACACCCGCGCTCCGCGGGCGGGCTTCCTTATGGCAAGGAAAGGCCCAAAAATGCCTCTCTACGAGCACGTCTTCCTGGCGCGCCAGGACGTGACGTCGCAGCAGGTCGAGACCATGGTCGAGACCTACAAGGGCGTCATCGAGGCGGGCGGCGGCACGGTCGAGAAGATCGAGTCCTGGGGCGTCAAGTCCCTCGCCTACCGCATCAAGAAGAACCGCAAGGCGCATTTCACGCTCCTCAACATCTCCGCCCCCCCGGCCGCCCTGGCCGAGATGGAGCGCCAGATGCAGATCTCCGAGGACGTGCTGCGCTTCATGACCGTTCGCGTCGAGCAGCTGGAGGCCGAGCCTTCCGCGATGATGCAGAAGCGCGACCGCGACGACCGCAAGGACCGCGACCGCGGTGACCGTCCGCGCCGTCGCGACGACGAGTTCGGTGGCGGCTTCGGCGGCGACCGTGACCGTGGCGACCGCGGTGATCGCGGCGACCGTCCCGAGCGCACCTTCGGCGGGGAGAACTGATCATGGCCTTCGGTGCTGGTGGTGGCGGCGGTGGCCGTCGTCCGTTCTTCCGTCGTCGCAAGAGCTGCCCGTTCTCGGGCGAGAACGCTCCCAAGATCGACTACAAGGACGTGAAGCTGCTCTCCCGCTACGTCTCGGAACGCGGCAAGATCGTGCCGTCGCGCATCACGGCGGTGTCGGCCAAGAAGCAGCGCGAGCTCGCCCAGGCGATCAAGCGCTCCCGCTTCCTCGGCCTGCTGCCCTACGTCATCAAGTAGGACGGTTCCGGCCCGCGTCCGCGCGGGCCGTCATTCACCGCGAGGGCGGCCTCTTGACCAAGGGCCGCCCGATCGTTGGGGCCTCGTTCGGCCCCTAACCCTGCCCATCGCGGGACAGCGGGACAGCGGATTTCATGACCAAGGACATCTCCGTCGGCGCAGGCGCCGGCCTCGTGGCGGCGCTGCTGTTCGGCGTGCTGCTCAAGGCCACCACCCTCGCCATCCTCCTCTACCTGCTCGCCCCGCTGCCGATCCTGATCGTCGGCCTGGGCTGGAGCCACCGCGCGGCGCTCGCCGCCGTCGTCGCGGGCGCGCTGGCGCTCGCCCTCTTCGTCTCGCCCCCCCTCGGCCTCGCCTTCGCGGCCTATCTCGCCGTTCCCGCGTGGTGGCTCGCCTATCTCGCCCTGCTCGGCCGGCCGGGCGCGGAGGATGCCATCGAATGGTATCCCACCGGGCGCCTGCTCGCCTGGGTCGCGGCCACCGCCGCCCTCGCCTTCGTGGCCATCGCCGTGATCGCCTCGCCCGATTACGACACCTTCCGCTCGCAGCTCTCGGCGATGAGCCGGCGGGTCGTGCAGGTTCAGGTCCAGCGTGGCCGGATCCCCGCCCCCGCCCAGACGGAGAACAAGGCCGACAGCGCCGGGACGGCCGCTCCGCAGCCGAGCGACGAAGCGCACGATTCCGAGACCAAGTCCGACACCACGTCCAACGACCTCGCCGGCGAGGTCGCCGACGCCCTGGCGACCGTCGCGCCGGGACTGGCCGGCCAGGGTCTGACGGTCCTGTTCACCTTCTATCTCTGGGCCGCCGCCCGCATCGTGCAGATCTCGGGACGCCTGCTGCGGCCCTGGCCCGACCTCCCCTCGACCATGATGCCGCGCACGGCCCTTCTGGTCTTCGCCGCCGCCCTCGCCCTGGCGATGCTGCCGGGCTACGCCGGCGTGCTCGGCATCGCCCTGATCGGCGCCTTCAGCGCGGCCTTCGCCCTCCAGGGCCTCGCCGCCTTCCATGACCGCAGCCGCGGACGGCCGGGGCGCTTCGCCCTGCTGGCCGGCCTCTACGTGCTGCTGTTCCTCACACAGGGCGTGGCCATGCTCGCCCTGATCCTGTTCGGCATCGCCGATACCGCCCTCGACCGGCGCCGCCCGCGAGCCCGCGGCGGCGCCTGATCGAAACCCGCTTCCAAGCACCCCAAGGAGAAGTCAGATGGAAGTCATCCTGCTCGAACGCGTCGCCAAGCTCGGCCAGATGGGCGAGACCGTGAACGTGCGGCCCGGCTATGCCCGCAACTTCCTGCTCGCCCGCGGCAAGGCCCTGCGCGCCACCGAGAACAACAAGAAGCATTTCGAGGCCCAGCGCGCCCAGCTCGAGGCCCGCAACCTCGAGCGCCGCAACGAGGCCCAGACGGTGGCCGAGAAGCTCGACGGCCAGAGCTTCGTGCTGATCCGCCAGTCCGGCGAGACCGGCGTGCTCTACGGTTCGGTCTCGACCCGCGACCTCGCCGAGGTCGTCACCAAGGAGGGCTTCACCGTCGAGCGCGGCCAGTTCGTCCTGAACCAGCCGATCAAGACGCTCGGCCTGCACAGCGTGCCGGTGACGCTGCACCCCGAGGTCGAGGTCACCATCACCGTCAACGTCGCCCGTTCGCCGGAAGAGGCCGAGCGTCAGGCCCGCGGTGAGTCGGTCACCGAGCGCGAGCAGTTCAACCTCGACGACCTCGGCCTCGAAGTCGGTCAGGCGCTGGCCGATGCCGGCGAGGGTGCCGACGACCGCGGCTGATCCCAAGGCTCCGCCTGGACCCGCGAAAGGACTCAGTCCTTTCGAAACCCGTGACTCCAGCGGCGGAAGCGGTGGAGAACGGGGATGCGCCGGCCTTCGGCGTTGACTTGTTCTCAATCCGTTCCAGCATGACGCCCGTGATTCCCGTGCCCGGGAACCGCGGGCGTCTTTCGTTTCGGAGCATCGTCCCGAAAGGTGGTTTCCGGCTTTCGGGACGATGCGCGCGAGACCGTGGCGCGGGCGTCGCAGCCGGCTCGGGCAAGGTCGGCTAAAGAAAATTCATCATCCCGCGGCATGGTCCGGCGGGCATGACACGGGGCGGCCGAGACGGCCGCCCGCGCAACGGAGCGACGGACAAGCGCCATGGCCCTGCCCAACGCCCTCACGGCCAATCTGGAGACGGTGCAGCCCGAATACCGGGTGCCGCCGCACAACATCGACGCAGAGCAGGCCCTGCTCGGCGCGATCATGGTCAACAACGACGCCTATTACCGCGTCTCGGACTTCCTGCTCCCTGAGCACTTCATGGAGGCGGTCCACCGCCAGATCTTCGAGGTGTCGGTCTCGCTGATCAAGGCGGGCAAGCTCGCCACGCCGATCACGCTCAAGACCTATCTCGGCGACGCGGATCTCGGCGGCGTCACGCCGATGCAGTACCTGGCCCGGCTCGCGGCAGAGGCGACCACCGTCATCAATGCCGGCGAGTACGGCCGCACCATCTACGACCTCGCGATCCGCCGCCGCCTCATCACCATCGGCGAGGATCTGGTCAACGGCGCCTACGAGGCGCCGGTCGAATCCGCGCCCCGCGACCAGATCGAGGCGACCGAGCGCCGGCTCTACGAACTCGCCGAATCCGGCAAGTACGACGGCGGCTTCCAGAAGTTCTCCGACGCGCTGACCGCCGCCATCGACATGGCGGCCAAGGCCTATCAGCGCGACGGCAAGCTCTCGGGCATCTCCACCGGCCTCACCGACCTCGACGCCAAGATGGGCGGCCTTCAGCCCTCGGATCTCATCATCCTCGCGGGGCGCCCGGCCATGGGCAAGACCTCGCTCGTGACCAACATCGCCTTCAACATCGCCAAGGCCTATCGCGGCGAGAAACAGGCCGACGGGACGATGAAGACCGTCAACGGCGGCATCGTCGGCTTCTTCTCCCTGGAAATGTCGGCCGAGCAATTGGCGACCCGTATCATCGCCGAGCAATCCGGCGTGCCCTCCTACAAGATCCGCCGCGGCGACATCCGGCCCGAGGACTTCTACAAGATCACCGACGCCGCCCGGGACATGCAGACGATCCCGTTCTACATCGACCAGACCGGCGGCATCTCCATCGCCCAGCTCGCCGCCCGGGCGCGCCGGCTCAAGCGGCAGAAGGGCCTCGACCTCCTCATCATCGACTACCTGCAGCTCCTCTCCGGCAGCGGCAAGAAGAGCGACAACCGCGTGCAGGAGATGACGGAGATCACCACCGGCATGAAGGCGCTGGCCAAGGAGCTGGCGGTGCCGATCATCGGCCTGTCGCAGCTCTCCCGTCAGGTCGAGAACCGCGACGACAAGCGGCCGCAGCTCTCGGACCTGCGCGAATCCGGCTCGATCGAGCAGGACGCCGACGTGGTGATGTTCGTGTTCCGCGAGGAATATTACGTCGGCAACAAGAAGCCCCGCGAGGGCACCGAGGAGTTCTTCGCCTGGGAAGCGGAGATGCAGCGGGTCCACGGCAAGGCCGAGGTCATCCTCGGCAAGCAGCGTCACGGCCCGACCGGCACGGTGGAGCTGCAGTTCGACGCCAACATCACCCGGTTCTCGAACCTCGCCCAGAGCGATCGGATGCCCGAGCAGATGTGATATCGGTGCCCGGATCCCTCATCCGGCCCCGCCTCCGTCGAGGCTCTTCCGGCAGGAGCCTATCATAGCGTCCGCACAGTCCACCGCCGAGACGACCGCCCAGCACCGGGCCGGACACGGCGCCCGCCTGACGGTCGATCTCTCGGCCGTGACCGCGAACTGGCGCCGCCTCGCGGCTCACGCGCCGCAGGCGGAGTGCGGCGCCGTGGTGAAGGCCGACGCCTATGGCTGCGGCCTCGCCGCCGTGGCCCCGGCCCTGTGGCGGGCGGGCTGCCGCACCTTCTTCGTCGCCCATCTCTCCGAGGGGATCGCCGCCCGCGCCCTGCTGCCGGAGGCGGCGATCTACGTGCTCAACGGCCTCCCCCCCGGCGGCGCGGAGGCCTTCCGTGCCCATGCCCTGCGCCCGGTCCTCGGCAGCGGGGAGGAACTGGCCGAGTGGGCCGCCGCCACGCAGGGCGCGAGCCCGGCCGCGCTCCATGTCGATACCGGCATGAACCGGCTCGGCCTGCGGGTCGAGGAGGCCCTCGCCCTCTCCGGCGATCCGGTGATCGCGCGGGCCGGGATCGACCTCGTGATGAGCCATCTCGTCAGCGCGGAGCAGCCGGACGATCCCCTCACTGCACATCAGGCCGAGGCCTTCGCCCGGGTGCGGGCGGCCTTTCCGCATCTGCGGGCCTCGCTCGCCAATTCCTCCGGCACCTGCCTTGCGGACGATGCCCGCCACGACCTGCTGCGGCCGGGCTATTGCCTGTTCGGCGGCAATCCCGAGCCCGGCCGGGCGAATCCGATGCGGCCGGTGGTGCGGCTCGAGGCGACGATCCTGCAGGTCCGGCAGGTCGAGGCCGGCGAGACCTGCGGCTACAACGCCCGCTGGCGGGCTCCGGCCCCGCGTCGCCTCGCCACCCTCTCGCTGGGCTATGCCGACGGCTATCCCCGCTCGGCCAGCAACAGCGGCCACGCCTTGGTCGGCGGCGTGCTCTGCCCGATGCTCGGGCTGATCTCGATGGACCTCATCATCCTCGACGTCACCCACGCGCCCGAGGCCCGGCGCGGCGGCACCGCCACGCTGATCGGCGACAGCCTCGATATCGACACGGTGGGGCAGGCGGCGGGCACCATCGGCTACGAGATCCTGACGGGGCTGGGTTCCCGTTATGTTCGCATTGCTATAGAGTGACGGCCGGCAGCTTTCCCCGTTCACGCCCTCATCCTGAGGCGCCGCAGCGGAGCGGGGGCTTCGGCGGATCCTCCAACCGGCCGCGCGATCCCTGGAGGATCCTTCGAGGCCGCCTCGCGGCACCTCAGGATGAGGGCATGGGTGGGACGCCCCAAGCATCCGCCGTCTCACGTCTTTTGCGCCCGAGTCCCCATGGCGAAAATCCAACAGACCTTCGTCTGCCAGTCCTGCGGGGCGGTCTACAACCGCTGGCGCGGGCGCTGCGAGGCCTGCAACGGCTGGAACACGATCCAGGAGGAGGTCGCCTCCGCCGGCCCGCAATCCGGCCCGGCCTCGACCCGGGCCTCGCGGGCGCGGGGCCGCGTCTTTCCCCTCGAAGGCCTGACCGGCGAGGCCAAGGAGGCGCCGCGCACGGCCTCGGGGATCGACGAACTCGACCGCGTCACCGGCGGCGGTTTCGTGCGCGGCTCGGTGATCCTGCTCGGTGGCGATCCCGGCATCGGCAAGTCGACCCTGCTGATGCAGGCCTCCGCCGCCATGGCGAAACGCGGTGAGCGCGTCGCCTACATCTCCGGCGAGGAGGCGGTGGGGCAGGTGCGCCTGCGGGCCGAGCGGCTGGGGCTGGCCAAGCACCCGGTGGAGCTGGCGGCGCAAACGAATGTCGAGGACATCGTCGAGACGCTGTCGCAGGGCCATCCGCCGGCCCTCACCATCATCGACTCGATCCAGACCATGTGGACCGAGACGGTGGAATCGGCACCCGGCACCGTCACCCAGGTGCGCTCGTCGGCCCAGGCGCTGATCCGCTTCGCCAAGACCACGGGCACGGCCGTCATCCTCGTCGGCCATGTCACCAAGGACGGGCAGATCGCCGGCCCGCGGGTGGTCGAGCACATGGTCGATGCCGTGGCCTCGTTCGAGGGCGACCAGGGCCACCATTTCCGCATCCTGCGCGCGGTCAAGAACCGCTTCGGGCCGACCGACGAGATCGGCGTGTTCGAGATGACCGATGCCGGGCTGTCCGAGGTGCCGAACCCCTCCGCCCTGTTCCTGGCCGGCCGCGACCATGCCGCGCCGGGCACCGCCGTCTTCGCCGGGATGGAGGGCACCCGGCCGCTGCTCGTGGAGATTCAGGCGCTGGTCGCCCCCTCCTCTCTCGGCATGCCGCGCCGGGCCGTGGTCGGCTGGGATCCGAACCGCCTGTCGATGGTGCTGGCCGTGCTGGAGGCCCATGGCGGCATCCGGCTCGGCGGCCACGACGTCTATCTCAACGTCGCGGGGGGCCTGCGCATCTCCGAGCCCGCCGCGGATCTGGCGGTCGCCGCCGCGCTCGTGTCCTCGCTCTCGGGGGCGGCGCTTCCCTCCGACTCGGTCTATTTCGGCGAACTCGGCCTGTCGGGGGCGGTGCGGCCGGTGTCGCAGGCGCCCGCCCGGCTGAAGGAGGCGCTCAAGCTCGGCTTCGGCAAGGCGATCACCCCGCAGGGCCGGGGTGAGAGCGGCGAGCGGGCGCTGCCGACGGAGGCTTTGCGCCACATCGCCGACCTCGTCGCCGGCATCGCCTCGGGCGCGCCGCGCCGGGTCGGGGGCAGGCGGGACCGCGAACGGGAGCACGCGGTGCCGGACGATCCGTTCTGACGGGCGGCTCCACATCCCCGCTTCGCCGTCGGCGAGCCCGAAGGTGACGGCCGAGGTTCGCCGGGCTATATCGTTAAGGATCACCGAGGACGCGCGGCCGGGGGGAGCCGTCGCCGTCCGGGCAAGGCTGCCCCGTCCCGCCCCTGCGATGCGTAATTTGCGATGCCGTTTTCCGTCCTCGACCTCGTGGTGCTCGGCATCGTGCTCGTCTCGGCGCTGCTCGCCGCCGTGCGCGGTGTGACCCGCGAGGTGCTCGCGATCATCGCCTGGGTGGCCGCCGCCGCCGTGGCGTGGTCGCTCCACCCGCTGCTGCTGCCCACCGTCAAGCAGCACGTCTCCAGCGATACCGTGGCGCTGGTCGCCTCCATCGCCGCGATCTTCCTCGCCACCCTGATCGTGGTCTCGCTGGTGACGGTGAAGATCTCCGACCTCGTGCTGGATTCGCGCATCGGGGCGGTCGACCGCTCCCTCGGCTTTCTGTTCGGGGCCGGCCGCGGCTTCCTGATCTGCGTGATCGGCTGGGTGTTCCTGGCTTGGCTGGTCCAGGGCAAGGTTCCGGATTGGGCCGCGCAGGCGAAGAGCCGTCCCCTGCTGGAAAGCTCGGGCGATGCGCTGGTGGCGCAGCTGCCCGACAACCCGGAGGGGTTCCTCAAGCAGTTCCGCAAGCCGAAGGGCGATGCCCCGGCCGAGGAGCCGCCGCCGGAGACCGACCTGCCCGCCCAGCGCCGCAGCGATGCCGCGCCCGCGCCCAAGCGCTGAAGCCCCCCGAACCGCCCTCCCGTGACAATCCGCGTTGCCGCAGCAATGCGCGCAGGCGACGAAGGATATGCTGGAATCGGTCTTGGTTGCGACGAAATCCGCGCATAGGTAACGGTTTCACGACGGTCTCGGCGCCCCCTCGCGGCCATGGCTGCGGGTGGAAGCGCCTATGGCCGTATCCCGCCGTGCCGGACGTGAGGCCCGCGATCGTCGTCGGCGCCTCCAGGATTCGAGATCGACATGTCAGCTGTCTGCGCGAGCGCCGATGTCCGTGACCTGGACATCGAGGGTGATACGCTTCGCGAGGAATGCGGCGTCTTCGGCATCTACGGGCATGACGACGCCTCGGCCATCGTCGCGCTCGGCCTGCACGCGCTGCAGCATCGCGGCCAGGAGGCGGCGGGCATCGTCTCCTTCGACGAGGGCGTGTTCCACTCCGAGCGCCGCCAGGGCCTCGTCGGCGATTCCTTCTCCGACCGCACCACGATCGAGCGGCTCGCCGGCCGTTCCGCCATCGGCCATGTGCGCTACTCGACCACCGGCGGCACCATCCTGCGCAACGTGCAGCCGCTCTTCGCGGAACTCGCGGGGGGCGGCCTCGCGGTCGCGCATAACGGCAACCTCACCAACGCCCTGTCGATCCGCCGCGACCTCGTGAAGGACGGCGCCATCACGCAATCGACCTCGGACACCGAGGTGATCCTGCATCTGGCCGCCCGCTCGCGCAAACCGCGCATCGTCGAGCGCTTCATCGACGCGCTGCAGCAGATCCAGGGCGCCTACGCCATCGTCGCGCTCACCAACAAGAAGCTGATCGGCGCCCGCGACCCGCTCGGCATCCGCCCCCTGGTGCTGGGCGAACTCGACGGGCGCTACATCCTCGCCTCCGAGACCTGCGCCCTCGACATCATCGGCGCCCGCTTCATCCGCGACGTCGAGAACGGCGAGGTGGTCGTCATCTCGGAGGAGGGCGTCGAGTCGGTGCGCTTCTGCGAGAAGCAGCCGATGCGGCCCTGCATCTTCGAGTACATCTACTTCGCCCGCCCCGATTCGGTGGTGAACGGCAAGAGCGTCTACGGGGTGCGCAAGGCCATCGGCCAGGAACTCGCCCGCGAGGCCCTGCCGCAGGCCGACGTGGTGATCCCGGTGCCGGATTCCGGCGTGCCGGCGGCGCTCGGCTTCGCCCAGGAAGCGGGCCTGCCCTTCGAGATGGGCATCATCCGCAACCATTATGTCGGGCGCACCTTCATCCAGCCGACCCAGACCGTGCGCGAACTCGGGGTGCGGATGAAGCACTCGGCCAACCGCGCGGCGGTCGAGGGCAAGCGCATCGTGCTGGTCGATGACAGCCTCGTGCGCGGCACCACCTCGGTGAAGATCGTGCGGATGATGCGCGATGCCGGCGCCCGCGAGGTGCATTTCCGCATCGCCTCGCCGCCGATCACCTATCCCGATTTCTACGGCATCGACACGCCGGAGCGCGAGAAGCTGCTCGCCGCCACCCACGACCTCGAAGGCATGCGCCAATATATCGGCGCCGATTCCCTGGCCTTCCTGTCGATCCCCGGCCTCTACCGGGCGATGGGCGAGGTGGAGCGCAACAGCGCCTGCCCGCAATACACCGACCATTGCTTCACCGGCGACTACCCGACCGGGCTGACGGATCTGGCCATTGCCGGGCCGAAGCGCTTCGCGATGCTGGCCGAGGCGGATTGAGGCGGATGGCGGAGAAGACCCTCGACGGCCGCGTCGCCGTCGTCACCGGCGCCTCCCGCGGCATCGGCCGCGCCGCCGCCCTCGCCCTGGCGCAGGCCGGCGCCCATGTCGTCGCGGTCGCCCGCACCCAGGGCGGCCTGGAGGACCTCGACGACGCGATCCGGCAGGGGGGCGGGAACGCGACCCTGGTGCCCCTCGACCTGACCGATTTCGACGCCATCGACCGCCTCGGCGCGGCGCTCAACGAGCGCTGGGGCCGGCTCGACGCGGTGGTCGGCAATGCCGGCATCCTCGGCAACCTGATGCCGGTCAGCCATGTCACGCCGAAGGTGTGGGATCAGGTGATGGCGATCAACGTCACCGCCAATTGGCGCCTGATCCGCTCGTTCGACCCGCTGCTGCAGCGTTCGGATGCGGGCCGGGCGATCTTCGTCTCCTCCGGGGCGGCCTCGAAATGCCGGGCCTATTGGGGCCCCTACTCCATCTCCAAGGCGGCGCTGGAAGCGATGGTGCGGACCTACGCCGCCGAGAACGCCAACACGCCGGTCCGCGCCATGCTGCTCAATCCGGGGCCCTTGCGCACCCGGATGCGCGCGGCGGCGATGCCGGGCGAGGATCCGGCGACGCTCAAGACCCCGGAGGATCTGAGCCCGCACTTCGTGCGTCTGGCCTCCCCCGCTTGGAACGAAACCGGCAAACTCTACGATTTCCCCAGCGACCGGGTTCTGGATTTCCAGAGTCCCCAGTAAGGGGGTCCGGGGCCTCAGGCCCCGGCGGGTGACGGGCAGAGCCCGTCTTCTTGGGCTTGTAGGGTTCTGCCATGATCGACGTCCGCTGCATCTGCGCCATCGGCCAGCGGGGCCAGCTCGGCCTCAACGGGCAGCTCCCCTGGGAAGGCAACACCGATCCGGTCTTCGTCGAGGACGTGACCCGCTTCTTCGCCCTGACCATGGGCCACGTCCTGATCGCGGGCCCCAAAACCGTGGCCTCGGTGCCGGAATTCGCGTTCAAGGACCGCACCATCGACGTGATCCGCTCGCACGAGGATCCGGAGGCGGTGCTGAAGCGCTATCCCGGCCGGCGCATCTTCGTCGGCGGCGGCATCGCGGTCTGGAACGTCTACGCCAAGTACATCCAGCACTGGGACATCACCCGCCTGCCCTATGACGGCGAGGCCGACCGCTGGTTCGATCCGGCCTGGCTGGTCGGCGGGGCGCTGCGGACCTGATTTCCCGAAACGCGCGTCCACCCGACACCGCATCCTCGCTGCCGCATGGCGGTGGCGGCCGGCATTCGCTATGAGGCTCGGCCGGACCCCGTCGTCGGCATGGGCTCGGAAGTGCAGGGTGTGATCGGATGAGCGGAACGGACACCGGAACCGCCGAGACGGAGACCACGGCCGATTTCGGCTACGAGCGCGTGCGCCTCTCCGAGAAGCAGGGCAGGGTGGACGAGGTGTTCCGCTCGGTCGCCCGCCGCTACGACCTGATGAACGACCTGATGTCGGGCGGCCTGCACCGGGCCTGGAAGTCGCACCTGATCTCGATGCTGCGCCCGTCGCGGACGCGGCCCTACCGCCATCTCGACGTGGCCGGCGGCACCGGCGACATCGCCTTCCGCACCCTCGCGGCGGGCGGGCCGGAGACCCACGTCACCGTGCTCGACATCAACGAGGCGATGCTGCGGGTCGGCGCCGAGCGGGCCGGGCAAAAGTACGACGGCCGCATCGATTTCGTCACCGGCAATGCCGAGACCCTGCCCCTGCCCTCCGGCCATTTCGACAGCTACACCATCGCCTTCGGCATCCGGAACGTGCCGCGCATCGACCTGGCCCTGCGCGAGGCCCACCGGGTGCTCAAGCCCGGCGGACGCTTCCTCTGCCTCGAATTCTCGCGGGTCGACCTGCCGGTTCTGGAAAAGATCTACGACGCCTACTCTTTCCACGTGATCCCGCGCATCGGCGAGCGGGTGGCGGGAGACCGCGAATCCTACCAGTACCTCGTCGAGTCGATCCGCAAGTTCCCCTCCCCCGACAGCTTCGCCCGGATGATCGAGGCGGCGGGCTTCGCCCATGTCAGCCATCGCCGGCTCTCCGGCGGCATCGTCGCGATCCATTCCGGCTGGAAGATTTCTTGATCTCCGCCGCGAAGGGAGCGCGATAAATGCTCGGCGCGGTCTTCCACCTCGCCCGCGGCGCCCATGTCGGCTTCGTGCTCGCCCGCGAGGGCGGGCTGGCGCTGATCGATCCGGCCCCGCTGCCGCCGCATCTGCGGCTCGCGCTGAAGCTCGGCCGCTCCCTGGAACGGCGCGGCATCGCCGAGGCCCCCGGCGCCAGCCCGCTGGAGCGGGCGATGACCCGGCTCGGGCCGTCCTACGTCAAGTTCGGCCAGTTCCTGGCCACCCGCCCCGACATCGTCGGCATGGCCGCCGCCCGCGACCTCGAACGGCTGCAGGACCGGGTTCCGCCCTTCCCGCAGGAGATCGCCCTGAAGGTGGTCGAGCAGGAGCTGGGCAAGCCGGTGCCGGCCCTGTTCTCCTCCTTCAGCGCGCCGATCGCGGCGGCCTCCATCGCCCAGGTCCACAAGGCGACCGTGCTCGACGCCGACGGCACGCAGCGCAGCGTCGCCGTCAAGGTGATGCGGCCCGGCGTGCGTGAGCGCTTCGCCAAGGATCTGCAGGCGATGCGGTTCATGGCCCGCATCGTCCACGCGCTGCTGCCCGATGCCGAGCGCCTGCGCCCGCGGGAGGTGGTCGAGATCCTGGCCCGCTCCGTCACCATGGAGATGGATTTCCGCCTGGAAGCGGCGGCGATGTCGGAACTCGCGCAGAACACCGCGGGCGACGAGGATTTCCGCACACCCAAGCCCGAATGGGGCCTGACCGCGCGGGATGTGCTGACCAGCGAATGGATCGACGGGGTGCGCCTCAACGACCGCGCCGGCATCGTCGCGGCCGGGCACGATCCGAAGGCCCTCGGCCGGGTGGTGATCCAGTCCTTCCTGCGTCAGGCGATCCGCGACGGGTTCTTCCACGCGGACATGCATCCGGGGAACCTGTTCGTCGATCCGCAGAGCCGGCTCGTCGCGGTCGATTTCGGCATCATGGGCCGGCTGGGACATGCCGAGCGGCGGTTCCTGGCCGAGATCCTGCTCGGTTTCATCACCCGCGATTACCGCCGGGTGGCGCAGGTGCATTTCGAGGCGGGCTACGTGCCGCGCCACCACTCGGTGGAGGATTTCGCCCAGGCGATCCGGGCGATCGGCGAGCCGATCCACCAGCGCCGGGCCGACGAGATCTCCATGGCCAAGGTGCTCACGCTCCTGTTCGACGTGACCGCCCTGTTCGACATGAGCACCCGCACCGAATTGGTGATGCTGCAGAAGACCATGGTGGTGGTCGAGGGCGTCGCCCGCTCGCTCGATCCGCAGCTCGACATGTGGACCGGGGCCGAGCCGGTGGTGCGCAGCTGGATCACCCGCCATCTCGGGCCCATCGGTCGCCTGGAAGGGGCGGGGCGCGCGGCCCTGACCCTGTCGGAGGTCGTCTCCGACATCCCCGACATCGCCCAGCGCATCCGCCGCATCATGATCCGCCTCGACGAGGAGGGCTCGCGCGATACCAGGGCCATCGAACGGCTGGTCAAGCTGGAGCGGCGCCACGCCTTCTGGACGACGGCGGCGCTCTGGGCGATCGCGGTGGGGGCGCTGGCGCTGGCCTTCCGGTGAGGACGCCCTTTCCCCGCTCTTGACGCGAGCCCCGCGAATCCCCGTGGTGACGCCATGGCTCCCTCTGCTTCAGGCTCCCTCGCCGGCCGCCGCATCCTCTTGATCGTGGGCGGCGGCATCGCCGCCTACAAGGCGCTCGACCTGATCCGGCGCCTGCGCGAGCGCGGCGCGCAGGTGCGCCCGCTGCTGACCGAATCCGCTCAGGAATTCGTCACGCCCCTGGCCGCCGCCGCGCTGGCGGGAGAGCGAAGCCATACCGACCTGTTCGACCGGGAGACCGAGGCCGATATCGGCCATATCAAGCTGGCGCGGGATGCGGACGCCATCGTGGTGGCGCCGGCCACCGCCAACCTGATCGCGCGGATGGCGACCGGCCACGCCCCGGACCTCGCCGCGACGGTGCTGCTCGCCACCACACTGCCGATCCTGATCGCCCCGGCGATGAATGTGCGGATGTGGCTGCACCCGGCGACGCAGCGGAACGTCGCCACCCTGAAGGCCGACGGCGTCACGGTGGTCGGCCCCAACGAGGGCGCGATGGCCGAGGCCGAGTTCGGTCCCGGCCGGCTGGCCGAGCCGCACGAGATCGCCGATGCCCTCGAAGCGCTCCTGGCGCAGCGCACCGAGAGCCCCGGCTTCGGGTTTCTGGCGGGACGCGAAACCGCACAAAAGCCGCTGGCGGGACGGCACGTGCTGGTGACCTCGGGGCCGACCCACGAGCCGATCGACCCCGTGCGCTACCTCGCCAACCGCTCCTCCGGCCGCCAGGGTCACGCGGTCGCCGCCGCCGCGGTCGAGGCCGGCGCCCGGGTCACCCTGGTCTCGGGGCCGGTGGCGATCCCGGATCCGCCCGGCGTCACGGTGGTGCGGGTGGAGAGCGCCCGCGAGATGCTCGCGGCGGTCGAGGCGGCCCTGCCCGCCGACCTCGCGATCTTCGCCGCCGCGGTCGGCGATTGGCGCCCGGCCGAGATGCGGCCGGGCAAGATCAAGAAGGACGGCAGCCTCCCCGCGCCGCTGCAGCTCGTCGAGAACCCGGACATCCTCGCCACCATCGCCGGGCGCAGCACCGGACGCCCGCCCCTGGTCGTGGGCTTCGCCGCCGAGACCGACGCCGTCCTCGACAACGCGCGGAAGAAGATCGCCCGCAAGGGCTGCGACCTGATCGTCGCCAACGACGTCTCGGCGGAGGGCGGGGTGATGGGCGGGACCGAGAACAGCGTCCATCTCGTCTCCCGGGACGGCGGGGTCGAGACCTGGCCGAAGCTCGGCAAGGAAGAGGTCGGGCGGCGGCTGGTGGCGCGCTTCGCCGATCTGCTCGCACAGAGATCAAGCTGAGCCCGTCACACGGCATCACAGCGTATTCGCCGGATCAGACACAGAGCCGGTCTGACATCTGGCTTGCTGCGAAAAGTTCCGACCAGAAAGAGTATTTACTTTATCCCGGCTCCGCTTGCCCTTTCCGGCGCCAATCCCAGATCGTCTCTCCACGTCATCCATCGCGACAGGAGCGACATCATGGCCAAAGCCGACCGGCACAGCATGGGCCCCGGAGCGCAGGGCAAGGGCGATGGCACCGGTGCCATGACCGAGCTGCCCGAGGGGATGCTCGGCGAGAACGAGGTGCTGAGCAACCGCGACAAGTCGCGCCATTCCGACGAGCGCGGCCTCGACAGCCGCCATGTCCAGACCGAGCAATACCACGACCATGTCGGCGCCCGCCAAACCGGGAACCGCACGGGTGGGGAGGAGACGAATTCCAGCGGTCTCGCCGGACCGATGACCAACAGCTCGGGCGACACCGGCAGCCTGCGCTCGAAGCAGCGCGGCTAAGCACAATCCGAGCGGCCGGTCGGCAGCGATCCGGCCAGAGACGAACAAGCCCGCCGCGGCGAACCGGGCGGGCCGACAGGGCCAAGCTCAGGACGGCTTTCGCTTACCGGCGGAAGCTGCTCTGCGTGACCGTCTTCGTCTTGCCGCCGACCGTCTGGCTCTCCCGGTGGTAGCTCACATGGGTCGCGCCGTTGCGGATGCCGTGCTGGATGTCCTTGAACATGCCGTCGAAGTCTCCGAATGCCGGCCGGGCGCCGCCGTTGACCTGATCGAGAGTGTCTTCGGAAAGGAGAACAGGCTGGGCGCCGATGGCCTGATCAATGGTCATCGCGGTAATGCCGTGATGGGACATGGGACGATCTCCTGGTTTCGGTGCGACGTCTTGTTGGCGTCTGTCGCGATTGACACCGGATCGCCCCAGCTTGGCTGTGTTCGGGAGCACGTGGCCACGCTTCGCCAAAGCGGCGATCCACAGCGGCACCGGATCCGCCGCCCGTCACCTGTCTGAACCCTTCGGCAGGCAAGATCAGGCCGGCATGAGCCTCGATCCGATAGGAGCCCGGACGCTTCCGCTCTGGAGAATGCTCCAGCGCATCGTCCCGAACGACGGGCGGCCGGTGCCTCGGGAGGAGGATGGGATCAGACTCTCGCCCTCCCCCATCATCGGCCCGCCGGCCGGTCAGCCGCTGCGCAGGGTCAGGAGGGTCGCGGCCCCGGTGCGGATCCGGCGATGGCGGGCATAGAGCCAGAGCGGGCCGCCCTGGACGATGTTGCGGCACAGGCCGCGCTTGAAGTCGAAGACGCCCCGGTTGTCGATCGGATCGACACCCCCGAGATCGAGCACGCGGGCGCCCTGCTCGCAGGCATGCTCCACGATTCGCCACAGGGCGAACGGCGCGGCGCCGGTGGCCCGGGCCCGGTCGTTCGAGGCCGCGAAGAAATAGGTCCAGCGCTGGCGGGCGGTATGGGCCAGGCACACCGTGACCGGCGCGCCGTCCTCTCGGATTTCCAGGATCAGAAGATGGGGGTCGGCGACGGCGAGGTCGCGATAGACCGCCGTATCGAGACCGTCGGCGAAACCCTTGCGCTGCTGCAGGTCGGCATGCAGGCCCGCGAAGGCATCGAAGGCCCGCAGGCGCTCCTCCGGATCGGTCGGGACCACGCTGGTGAGGGCGGGATTGGCCTGCGCCTTCCGGATCGTCTGCCGCCAGGTCGAGTTGGCGTCGGCCAGGATCGCCTTGGTGCCGCGGGAGAGGTCGATCTCGATGGTGTGGTCCTGTCGGGTGATCACCGGCAGGAAGTTGTGCGCCAGCAGGGCCGACACTCCCTCGGCATCGTGGAACTGGTAGTGCTTGATCGCCAGAACGTCCGCGGGGCCCAGGGCGAGGTGGTCGAGGAAGGCGGCGAGCACCGCCTCCGCCCTGGCCCGGCCCCGCGCCGTCAGGATCGGGCCTCCCTGCACGAAGATCCGGCGCAGGAAGCCGCGTTTGCGCTCCTGATACTGGACATAGGCGAGGTCTCCGCCGGAATCCCGCAGGGCGATTCGCCGGACCGACCAGCCGAGCCGGCCCTTGTAGCTGCCCCAGAACCGGGACGCGTAGATGTTGGCGTTCGGCTGCTGCCAGACCGCCTCGTCCCAATCCGCGGCATCCGAGCGATCGACGACGGCAACCTCAGTGGCCATGAACTGTGATCCCTCTGTCTGCACCGGAACGACGGCCGCTCCCGTTCCGGGCGCGACCCGGCCCCTCGCCCGATGCCATCCGCACCCATATACCGACTGACGCGGCCGTCACTCCGTAGAGTCCACCGCCCCGCCCGCCGGCAACGCGGACACGCTTGCGGGCGCAGGCCGCCGGCGGCTTGATGCGATGAAGCGAACAGGCGTGCCTCACGACATTCCCGCAGCACCGTCGCCGCCAGAGGGGAAGCGGTGCATCCTCGGGCGTTTTGTGAGAGACACTCGGCACCGGGAAGGATCGTCATGACCGAGGGCGGAGCGGACGATACGGCGGGCGCGCGGACCGAGCGGCTGGCCCGCTTCCGTCCGGCTTCGGGGATGGAGACGCCGCGCTTCTCCGGGCTTTCGAGCTTCATGCGACTTCCGGTGATCGATCCCCGGGCGGCGCCCGGCCTGATCGAGATCGGCCTGATCGGCATCCCCTTCGACGGCACCACCACGAACCGCCCGGGGGCCCGTCTCGGCCCCCGGGCGGTGCGCGAGGCTTCCACCGGCACGCGGGCGCTCAACCATGCCACGGGGGTGGCGCCCTACGATCTCGCCGCCTGCGCCGATCTCGGCGACGTGCCGGTCAATCCCGTGGACGCCGCCGAGACCGACCGGCGGATCGAGGCCTTCTACCGGCCGCTGGCCGAGGGCGGGATCGTGCCGCTCTCGGTCGGCGGCGACCATTTCGTCACCTACCCGGTGCTGCGGGCGCTGGGCGCAGACCGGCCCCTCGGCCTGATCCATATCGACGCCCACAGCGACACCGACGACGCGCAATACGGTGGCGCGCGCCTCACCCACGGCACGCCGTTCCGCCGGGCGGTCGAAGCCGGCGTCCTCGATCCGAGGCGCTGCGTGCAGATCGGCATCCGCGGCAGCATGGACGCGGCCGACGAGCGGGCCTGGGCCCTGGGCCAGGGCATCCGGATCATCGAGATGGAGGAGGTCTGCGCCCGCGGCCTGCCGGAGGTGGCCGCCGAGGCCCGGGCGGTGGTGGGCGAGGCGCCGGCCTATCTCAGCTTCGACATCGACGCCCTCGACCCTGCCTTCGCCCCCGGCACCGGCACGCCGGAGATCGGCGGCTTCACCACCCGGGAGGCCCTGCACCTGCTGCGCGGCTTTCGCGGCCTCGACCTCGTCGGCGCGGATCTGGTGGAGGTCGCGCCCCCGCTCGACCCGGCGGGGATCACGGCGCTCGCCGGCGCGGGGCTCGCCTTCGAGATCCTGTGCCTGCTGGCCGAGCGGGTCGCCGCGCGGCACCGCGCGGCGCGGGAGGGCGAGGTTTGATCGGGAGAGCGGTCCCGGAAGGATCGGAGCCACCTCAGGCCGGCGGGGCGGAGCCGGCGCGCGCGACGATCGGGCGATAGACCCGCAACAGGTCGGGATCGAGCTGGCCGGCCTGGGCGTCCATGATCTCCAGGGCCGCACGGGCGGAGAGGCCGGGCCGGTAGACCCGGCGCTCGGTCAGCGCCGAATGCACGTCGCAGATCGCCACCAGCCGCACGAGATCGCCGATCTCGTCCCCCTTCAGGCCGTCCGGATAGCCCGACCCGTCGAGGCGCTCATGGTGGGAGCGCACCACCGCGAGGATATCGGGCGCGAAGGCGCCCTCCCTCGCCAGCAGATCCGCGCCGAGGGCCGCATGGGTGCGCATCACCCGCATCTCCTCGGGCGTCAGGGGGCCCGGCTTGTCGAGGATGGCGTGCGGGATCAGGGCCTTGCCGACATCGTGCAGGAGCGCGGCTTTGGCGAGGCGCTGCCGGTCGCTCCGGGAGAAGCCGAGTTCGGCGGCGAAGGCGGCGGCGAAGCCCGCCACGCTCAGGGAATGCTGGTACACCTGAAGGTCGTGGCGCCAGACGAGGTCGAGCCAGGAGCGGATGCCGACCTCGGACACCGTGTCGAGCACGATCTGCGTGCCCTCCTCGGCCTCGGCGGGGCTCGGGGGCCGGCCCCGGGCGGCGGCCTGGAACAGGTCGGTGATGACGGCGGTCGCCCGCTCCACCCGCGCCTGCCCGTCTCTTTTTCAAAACTCCCAGGCCCCGAGACAGGCGGAAATCTCTGATGCCGGT
>NZ_NKUI01000100.1 GCF_014845115.1 Methylorubrum zatmanii
TCGTCGAAGCCGCCGAGCCGGTCGTAGGTCGCCGCCCGCACCGCGAAGGCGAGCGACCAGAACAGGCCCGCATTCTTCGTCTCCCTGACGCCGGCCTCCGGGAAGTTCCGGGCCGGATGCAGGATCCCGGCTTCCAGCAGGTCGGCCTCGCGCCAGCCGTCCCGGACAGCCCCCGCCGGCAGGTAGCGGATCGGCCCGCAGACCAGGGCGTCGTGCGCCGCAGCAGCCGCCGCCAGTGCGGGGACGAGCCCGGCGGAGGGGATGCAATCGACATCGAGGAAGACGAGGACCTCGCCCTGCGCCGCCGCCCGGCCGGCATTGCGCGCGGCGGCGAGCGGCAGGCCCGCACTGCGAAAATCGACCCGGCGAAGGGGAAACGACGTCTCCGGCAGCGGCGCGGGCGCGGCCCCCATCTCGACCACGATGCACTCGGCCGGGGCCGGCCCGCGGGCCAGCCCCTCGATCAGGCGCGCGAGGTGGGCGTCGCGCCCCTTGTTGAGCGTGACGACGCTGGTTGTACTCACGGGTGTTCGATCCGGGCCAAGCTTCTCCGGCACCGCTCCTGCCAGCCTCAACCTGAAACGCCGATGAAGAGGCGGCCCGTCAGCGCAGCGCGATGTACCACTCGTGAGGTCCGCAGAACCGATCGATCATCGCCGGCTCCAACTGGAAGCCGGAGGGATCGTCCTCGATCAGCCCGGAAACCTGCGAGGCATGCGCCTCGATCGCCCGGCGCTTGGCCGCGCTCTGCTCGGACACGACGAGGCGATAGCCCTCCGGGGCCTCCCCGACCTCGCGCTCGGGCGGCAGGGTCCAACCCCAGACCGGATAGGCATAGGCGGCCACGCCCGGCAGGCGGGCGCGGGCGAGATCGACGATGGCCGCCGACGCGGTGTGGTCGCAATGCGGATCGTGTTGCCAGGTCACGAACAGGCCCCCCGCCCCGCTCTCCCGGGCAATGGCGGCGATGGCGTCCGCCGCCGCCTCGGCCTCGGGGCCCCGGCTCGGCACGCCGCCATCGGGCAGGCGCAGGAAGCGGATATGCTCGGCGGGCAGACCGAGTTCGGCCATCGCCCGCCGGGTCTCCGCCTCGCGCAGATCCCGCAGGCGGTCGTGGGGATAGGCCTTGGAGTTCGGGTGCGAGCCGCAGCCGTTGCTGACGATGACGACCCGCACGTCGCGGCCCTGGCGGAGCGCCTGCACGATCAGGCCGCCGCAGCCGAGGCTCTCGTCGTCCGGGTGCGGCGCCACCACGACGAGGCCGCCCTCCGGCACGAGGGTGCCGAGATCGGCCACGGGCAGGGCCTTCACGGCCTCGAGGAAGGCGTCGGCGCGCATGGTTCCTCCTGATCGGTTCGGGCGGCGCGGTAGCGCGCGAACCCCTTGGCACGCAGGTCGCAGGCCGGGCAGGTGCCACACCCGTAGCCCCAGGCGTGACGCTGCCCCCGCTCACCGAGATAGCAGGTATGGCTGTCCTCGACGATCAGGTCGACGAGCGGCCGCCCGCCCAGTTCCTCGGCGAGCGACCAGGTCTGCGCCTTGTCGAGCCACATCAGCGGGGTGTGCAGCACGAAGCGGCGCTCCATGCCGAGATTGAGCGCGACCTGCAGTGCCTTGATCGTGTCGTCCCGGCAATCGGGATAGCCCGAGTAATCGGTCTCGCACATGCCCCCGACGATGTGGCGCAGGCCCCGGCGGAAGGCGAGCGCGGCGGCGAAGGTGAGGAAGGCGAGGTTGCGGCCGGGCACGAAGGTGTTCGGCAGGCCGTCCTGGGCGAAGGCGATCTCGCTGTCGCGGGTCAGCGCCGTATCGGAGATCTCGCCCAGAGCCGCCAACGAGACGGTGTGGTCACGCCCGAGCCGGCGCCCCCAGCTGCGATCGATGGCGACCATGCCGCCGCGCAACGCGTCGCGCCGTTCGAGTTCGACCCGGTGACGCTGGCCGTAATCGAACCCGATCGTCTCGACGCGGGGGAAGCGGTCGAGCGCCCAGGCGAGGCAGGTGGCGGAATCCTGGCCGCCGGAGAACAGCACCAGGGCGCCGCCATCCCGCGCGGCCTCGGAGCCTCCGCCATCCCTCGCGCCCGGCATGGTTCTCACTCGCCCTCGTATTCGGCCCAGGAAAGCGGCGTCTCGAAGATCCGCACGCTGGCGAGGCCGGGAATCGCCGGCTTGGCGCGATGCCAGATCCAGGCCGCGATATGCTCGGCGGTGGGATTTTCCAGCCCCTCGATCTCGTTGAGGCAATGGTGGTCGAGCCGCTCCAGCAGCGGCGCGAAGGCGCTCTCGATCTCGTAGAAATCGATCACCCAGCCGCTGTCCGGATCGACCGCGCCCGCCACGGTCAGTTCCACCCGGTAGGAATGGCCGTGCATGCGGTGGCAGCGATGGGTCTCGGGCACGTTCGGCAGGCGGTGGGCCGCCTCGAAGGTAAAGGCCTGGGTGATCTTCATCGCGTGAACTTCATGGGTCGGCATCGGGTCGGATGGCGGACCGCGCGGTGCGAGCCTTCCCGACACGGCATCGGACGGGATTCGTGCGCTGGATATGTCACCCCTGCGCAGGAAATGCACGCCTCTCAGCCCCTTGCCCGCGCGATCACGGGATTCCGATGATCTTGTGGGTCTGGAGCGAGAGGCGCCAGCGGGCATCCGCCCGGCAATAGGCCACCGCCGCCGCGGTGTTGGCGGCGGCCTCCGGCCCGTCCATCGGCTGGAGGAAGCGGTGGCGGAAGGGCAGGTCGGCAAACAGCTCCGGCGCGGCCTCGGCCTGCGGATAGACGAGCTTCAGCTCGTCGCCGGAGGTCTGGATCAGGGCGTTGCCCGCCTTGGGGCTCACGCAGATCCAGTCGATGCCGGGGGGCGCGGCGAGCGTCCCGTTCGTCTCCACCGCCACCTCGAAGCCGCGGGCATGGACCGCCGCGATCAGGGCCTCGTCGAGCTGCAGCAGCGGCTCGCCGCCGGTGAAGACGACGTAGCGGTGGGCCGCGCCCCCGGCCCAGGTCGCGGCGATGGCCCCGGCGAGGGCCTCGGCAGAGGCGAAGCGTCCACCGCCCTCCCCGTCCAGACCGACGAAGTCGGTGTCGCAGAAGCGGCAGGCGGCCCCGGCTCGGTCCTCCTCGCGGCCGGACCAGAGATTGCAGCCGGCGAACCGGCAGAACACCGCCGCGCGCCCGGCCTGGGCGCCCTCACCCTGAAGTGTGTGGAAAAGTTCCTTGACCGCGTAGGACATCGGCTTGCGCTTCATGATCGAGGCCTGCCCATAGACCCAGAGGGTTGCGAAGACCAAGCGGGGCAGGATTGCGGGGCAGGATGTCCGGGAACGCAACCCCGCCTTCCAGCGTCACGGTAGGCCGAACACCCCGCTCTGCCATGCTCTCGCCACGGAGGGCACGTTGATGAACGAGTCTCCTCGATCCGAACCCGCCGGATGCCGTTCTGACGCGTCCGGTCCCGGCAACGGACATCCTTAGAGCATCGTCCCGAAAGGTGGCTTCCGGCTTTCGGAAAAAGACGATGCAAAAATAAAAGCCTAGCGCTCCGTCCTAGATCCGGTTTCCAGGACGGGGTGCTCACCCCGCGCCCTCACACCCTTTCGAGATTGTTCCGATGGTGAACCGAGTTTGGGGACGGCTGATCGGCACGCTCGCCGCCCTTGGCCTGATGGCCGGGACGGCCACGGCCGTGACGGCGCCGATCCTGGTGGTGGAGGCGGATTCCGGCAAGGTGCTCTACAGCCAGGGCGCGACCGACCCCTGGTATCCTGCCTCGATCACCAAGCTGATGACCACCTACGTCGCCCTCGACATGGTGCGGCAGGGCAAGATCTCGCTGGACACGCTGCTGACGATCTCGCCGGCCGCCGCCGCCGAGCCGCCCTCCAAGATGGGCTTCAAGCCGGGCACCCAGATCACCCTCGACAACGCCCTCAAGATCATCATGGTCAAGTCGGCCAACGACGTGTCCTGGGCGATCGGCGAGGGGCTCGGCGGCTCCGTCGAGGGCTTCGCCGACATGATGAACGAGACCGCGCACAAGATCGGCATGCGCGAGAGCCGCTGGTACAACCCCAACGGCCTGCCCGAGCCGCGGCAATGGACCTCGGCCCGCGACATGGCGATTCTCGCCCGCGCCCTGATGCGCGACTTCCCCGACCAGCAGGGCCTGTTCTCGATCTCGGCGATCCAGTACGGCAAGGCCGTGATGGCCAACCATAACGGTCTGCTCGGGCGCTATCCCGGCGCCGACGGCATGAAGACCGGCTTCATCTGCTCCGGCGGCTTCAACGTGGTGGCGACCGCGACCCGCAACGGGCGCCGCATCATCACCGTGGTGATGGGCCAGCCCAGCGCCCGCGAGCGCGACATCAAGGCCGCCGACCTGTTCGATTACGGCTTCAGCCAGTCGGCCGGTTGGACCGCGCCGACGCTGGAGGCGCTCCCCCCCTCCACCCTCGCCGGCCCGCCGGACCTGCGGCCCTATATCTGCGACAAGCGCAAACCCCTGCCGGTCGATGAAGGCCCCGGCGCGCTGACCGCCAGCGGCCCGGCCGTGAACGGGGCGGCCACGCAGCTCCTCGGCTCCGCGACCCCGGACGCCACCAACCTCGCCTTCGCGGCGCTCGGCAGCGCCAATGTCCGCGGTCGCACCCTGCCGCCGCGGGCGCCGCTCCAGCCGATCCCGGTCTGGACCGGCCGCGACCCGGCCGAGGGGGCGATGGCCCTCGCGCGCGAGGAGCAGGAGGCCCAGGCCTCGAAGCAGGCGGCCCACGCCGCCAAGCTGGAGGCGGCTCAGCGTAGGCGCGCGGACGCCAAGGCCGCCAAGGATGCGGCGCGGGAGGCCGCCAAGCAGGCCGCCGCCGAGAAGGCCGCCAAGGCCCGCGCCGCCGCCGTGACGGCGCCGAAGCCCGCTTCCAAGATCGCCGGCAAGGACAAGGGCGTCCCGGCCGCGACCAGCGCCTACACCTCGGTCGAGCCGGGGCCGAAGGCCGCCGCGAAACCGGCGCACAAGCCCGCCGCGCAGAAGCCGGAAGCGAAGCCCCCCGCCAAGAAGGCGGCCAAGGCCAAGAACGACGATTCGTAAGGGTTTTCCGGGGCACGCCGGGAATCCCGCTGCGGTGGACGTTCGGGCGTCGGCCGACGCTCCCGCCGACCCATCGCGCCAGCCGGGTCCGCTCCCTGTTCGATGAGGCGCCTCCCCTTGCGGGGAAAGGGGAGGTGCTTCGATCTTCCTGGAACGACCGCTCGATCCTCGCCTGTCAGAGCGACGGATGGAGTCGGAGGCCGATCCCGAACCGCCCTCTCACCGTCGCGGCGGACCAGACTTCGAAAGCCGTCTCACCATGTCCCAGACCGAACCACCGGACCGCCCTGAGCCGATCCCGCTCACCGTGCTGACGGGCTTCCTCGGTGCGGGCAAGACCACCCTGCTCAACCGCTTGCTCGCCGATCCGGCGCTGGCCGACACCGTGGTGATCGTCAACGAGTTCGGAGAGATCGGCCTCGACCACCTGCTGATCGAGACGGTGGATGAGGGGACGATCCTGCTCGGCGCCGGCTGCCTGTGCTGCACCGTGCGCGGCGACCTGATCTCGACCCTGGAAGACCTGCTGCGCCGGCGTGACAACGGCCGCATCAACCCGTTCCGCCGCGTCGTCATCGAGACCACCGGGCTTGCGGACCCCGCGCCGATCCTGCACGCGCTGATCTACCACCCCTATCTGGCGATCCGCTTCCGGCTGCAGGGCGTGGTGACCGTGGTCGATGCGGTCAACGGCGGCGGCACCCTCGACGCCCATGGCGAGGCGCTGCGCCAGGCGGCGGTGGCCGACCATCTCGTCGTCACCAAGGCCGATCTGCCCGGCGCCGAGCCCGAGGCGCTGACCGCGCGGCTCTCCGCGCTCAATCCGGGTGCGGCGATCCACGGGGCCGACGTGCCGGCCGAGCGCCTGCTCGGCGGCCTGTTCGGCCTCGACGGCAAGGGCGACGATGTCCGTGCCTGGCTCGGGCAGGAGACGGAGCGGGAGGACAGCGGGCACGGGCATCATGGTCATCATGACCACGGCCACGGGCACCATCACCACGACGTGAATCGGCACGATGCGGCGATCCGCGCCTTCCACCTGACCAGCGACGAGCCGGTGCCGCGCCCGACCTTCGAGATGTTCCTCGACCTGCTGCGCTCGGCGCACGGGCCGAAGCTCCTGCGCCTCAAGGGTCTCGTGGCGCTCGCCGACGATCCCGACCGGCCGGTGGTGGTGCACGGGGTGCAGCACGTCGTCCACGCGCCGGTTACCCTGGACGCGTGGCCCGACGCGGACCGGCGCTCGCGGCTCGTGCTGATCGTGCGCGACCTCGATCCGGGCTTCGTCCGCAGGATCTGGGACGCCTTCCTGGGCAAGCCGGCCCTCGATACCCCGGACCGGGCGGCGCTGACAGACAACCCGCTGGCGATCCCGGGAGGATAGCCCTCCCGGGCCCGCCGTCCTCTCCGGGCGCCTGTTTTGAGCGGTTACCTTTCGGAGCCTGATCGCCCCTGCACGATCGGCCCGCCGGGAGAAGTGCTGCGCCGCGCTACTCGTCCTCGCCGAACCTATCGGCGAGCAGGGCCTCAATCGCATCGAGGGCGGCTTGCGCGTCTTCGCCCACGGCAACCACGGCGATGGAGGTGCCCTTGGCGGCACCGAGCGTCAGCAGCCCCATGATCGAGCGCCCGCCCACCGTCTCGCCGCCGCGGGTCACCGTCACGGCGGCGCCGAAGCGCTCCACCGTCTGCACGAACTTGGCCGAGGCGCGGGCATGAAGGCCGCGGCGGTTCACGATCGGCAGGACTCGGACGAGGCCACCCTCCGGAACATCGGGCTGCGGCTCGACCTCGCCGTCCAGGCTTTCGCTCATCGCCACTCGCGCTCCCTTCCTCGACCGGCCCGATACGGTTCGGCGGCAGAGCACCCCAACGCCGTCCGGATGCGGGACGACGTGGTTAAGCCGTGAGCGGGGCGAAGGAAAGGCAGCGATGCCGGGAGAGTGGCGGCGCAGGCGGGTGAACCGGATGCGGCCCGGCCCCCGCACTACTTGCCCGCGAGCACCCGTGAGGCGACGTTGATGTACTTGCGGCCCGCCTCCTGCGCATGGAGCACGGCGTCGCCCAGGCTCTCGGCCTCGCGCACGCTGGCGAGCTTGATCAGCATCGGCAGATTGATTCCGGCGACCACCTCGACCTGGCCGCCGTTCATACACGACAGGGCGAGATTCGACGGCGTCCCGCCGAACATGTCGGTGAGCACCACGACACCCTGGCCGGAATTGACCCGGCAGACGGCGGACATGATGTCACCGCGACGCAGCTCCATGTCGTCCTCGGGGCCGATCGTGATCGTCTCGATCTGCTTTTGAGGGCCGACGACGTGCTCCAGGGCGGCCTTGAACTCGGTCGCCAACAGGCCGTGGGTGACGAGCACCATTCCAATCATCGAAGCGTGTTCCAACGCCCTGTGAGCGGAGACGCCATCTTGTGCAGCGCAAGGTGAAGCGCAAGCGGATCGTGGCGTTTTGCATAATGCGACGCCTCACCATGACACGGAGGTGGCAACCGCGCTACACGTCGCGAGCACCGCCGGGCACGAGAGCGGCCGGGTGCGTCCGCATTGCCACGCCGGCCGCGAGCGCTTCGCGAATCAGGTATTCGCGGGGATGGTGCGGTTCAAGGGCGAGGCGCGGCAGCGCCACGCCGAGCAGCGCGGCGGTTGCGCCCGCCTCGGCCGGCAAGCGCTCCGCTTCCGCGACGAGATCGACCACGAGGCGCACAACCGCAGCCGACGCATGCGCCGCGAGACGGCGGATGCCTAAGCCCCGGATCTCGATCAGTCCGGCGAGGGACGGGTGCGGCCGGGCGACGAGGCGCCCGTGATGCCGCTCCAGGCGGATCCGGTCGTCGCCGACGAGACGGGCATGGCGCTCCTCCAGGAAGAACCGGTCGAGGAGGGAGAGGCACAGGGCCGATTTGCCCGAACCGGACGGCCCCCGGATCAGCACCCCGGCCTCGCCGAGGAGGACGCAGCTCGCATGCACCGTCTCCCGGATCGGCTCCGGCGGGGCTCCGCCCCCGCCCCCCGCCCCGCTCATGCGGCGAGGTCGTCGTCGCCGTAGCGGTCGGCCCGGGGCGCGACCGGCAGGCGCACGATGAAGCGGGCGCCGCGCACCGTCGGCTGCCCCTCCTCGTCGGCGGGGCCGGGGCGGTTCTCGGCCCGGATCGTCCCGCGATGGGCCTGGATGATCTGCCGGGAGATCGAGAGGCCGAGCCCGGAATTCTGGCCGAAGCCCTGCTCCGGCCGGTCGGTGTAGAAGCGCTCGAAGATCCGCTCCAGGGCGTGCTCGGGGATGCCCGGCCCCTCGTCCTCGACCACGAACTCGACCTCACTCTTGAGGCGGCGCAGGGCCACGCGGACCTTGGCACCCGGCGGCGAGAACGAGCGGGCATTGTCGAGCAGGTTGTTGACCACCTGGCCGAGGCGGCTGTCGTGGCCGATGATGCGGAAGGGATCCTCGACATCGCCGCCGGGCCGCTCGACGTCGAACTGGATGATCGCCGCGTTGGCGCGCCGCCTCTCGTTGGCGACCGAGGTGACCGTGGTGAGCAGCTTGCCGAGATCGACCCGCCGCGCCTCGGCGCGGGCGAGTTCGGCATCCAGGCGCGAGGCGTCCGAGATATCGGAGATCAGCCGGTCGAGACGCTTCACGTCGTGCTGGATGATCTGCATCAGCCGGTTGCGGGACTCGTCGGTCTTGGCCAGCGGCAGGGTCTCGACCGCGCTGCGGAGCGAGGTCAGCGGGTTCTTCAGTTCGTGGCTGACATCGGCCGCGAAGCTCTCGATGGCGTCGAGCCGGCGGTAGAGCGCCTGGGTCATGTCGCGCAGCGCCCCCGAGAGATGGCCGATCTCGTCGGTGCGGTTGGTGAAGTCCGGAATCTCCTGCCGCGACTTGATGCCCCGGCGCACCCGCTCGGCGGCGTCGGCCAAGCGCCGCACCGGCCCGGCGATGGCGCCCGCGAGCAGGATCGACAGCACCAGCATCACGGCGGCGGCGACGAGGAAGACCTGGAGCAGGCCGAAGCGCTCGGACGCGATCACCCGGTCGATGTCGCCTCCTTGGGTCGAGACCATCAGCACGCCGCGCACCGAGCCGGCCCGCTGGATCGGCACGGCGACGGAGACGATGGTCTCGCCGCGCTCGTTGCGGCGGGAGATCGTGCCGCGCGACCCCTTCAGCGCCGCCTGGACCTCGCGGAAGGCGCGCCCGTCCTGCGGGCCGGCCTCCTCCTGGCCGGAGCGCTCGCTGATGACGAGGCCGAGAATACGGGTGCCGAAGACATCCCAGATCCGCTCCAGCACGTTGGGCTTCGGCGGACGCACCGCGGTGTCGCCGCGGGCGATGTCGCCCCGCGCGTAGAGCGAGCGGGTGTCGAACAGCAGGCTGCCCTCGCGGTCGTAGACCCGGGCGCGGTTGCCGGTCGGGGTCACGAGGCGGCGCAGCAGCGGCGCGACCTTCTCGGGATTGAGCGAGAAGGCGAGCGAGGACGGGTCGTCCTCGAAGTCGCGCCCCTCGCCGGCCTGCTGCTGCAGCAGCTTGTCGGGATCGACCCGGATCGTGTCGGTGTCGACGGAGGCCTGGGCGGCGATGGCGCCGGCGATGATGTCGCCCTGGATCAGCAGGCTCTGGACGCGGGCCTGGATCAGCCCCTGGCGGAACTGGTTCAGGTAGAGGAAGCCGAACAGCAGGACGATCAGCCCGACGAGGTTGAGCACGACGATGCGTCGCGTCAGGCTGGACGAGGCACGCTGGCCGACGGCGTTCCAGAGGTCGCGCGGCCAAGTGAGCGGCGGGCGGGTGAGGGAGCCGATCAGCCGCGCGAAGACGCCGCGGCGGCCACGGTCCTCGGAATCGGGCTGGCGGAACAGGGGGGCGAGCATCGAGCTAGCGGGATCTCGCGGAAATCGCCTCAACCCTCCTTGAAGCGATAGCCGACGCCGTAGAGCGTCTCGATCATGTCGAAGCTCTGGTCGGTCACCTTGAACTTCTTGCGCAGCCGCTTGATGTGGCTGTCGATGGTGCGGTCGTCGACATAGACCTGATCGTCATAGGCCGCGTCCATCAGGGCGTTGCGGCTCTTCACCACGCCCGGGCGCTGCGCCAGGGCCTGCAGGATCAGGAACTCGGTGACGGTGAGCGTCACCGGCTCGCCCTTCCAGGTGCAGGTGTGGCGCTCCGGGTCCATCATCAGCTGGCCGCGCTCCAGGGAGCGGGCGGCGGCATCCGCCTCGCGGGCGGCCCCGCCGGGCGCGGCATCCTTCGGGGCGAAGCGGCGCAGCACCGCCTTGACGCGCTCGACCAGCAGCCGCTGCGAGAACGGCTTATGGATGAAGTCGTCGGCGCCCATCTTGAGGCCGAACAATTCGTCGATCTCCTCGTCCTTCGAGGTGAGGAAGATCACGGGAAGGTCCGATTTCTGCCGCAGGCGCCTGAGAAGCTCCATCCCGTCCATGCGCGGCATCTTGATGTCGAAGATGGCCAGATCCGGCGGGGAATGGCGCAGGCCGTCGAGGGCGGAGGCGCCATCGGTATAGGTCTGGATCCTGTAACCCTCGGTCTCCAGCGCGATCGAGACGGAGGTCAGGATGTTGCGGTCGTCGTCGACGAGGGCGATGGTAGGCATGCAGGTTCCCTGACTTGACGGCGCGGCATTCGCGCCGCCCCTGGCGCGTCCTTGGCGGGGCCCGCGACGGCCATGCACGGCATCCCCTTTCGGGGGCCGCCATCCGTGCGGAGGGTCTCGTCCTTTACGACCATCGTTGGAAAAAAGCGAGCGGGGCGCTCAGCTTGGCCGTATCGGCCGGTTTCGCGGAGGTGGCCCTCAGGCGTCGCAGCGGCAGGCGCCGCGCCGATCCTCCCGCTGAGCCACAGCCCTTCCGAGCAACTCCTTTGCCCAAGGCGCCCAAGTCTTTGCACAGGCTTTGGCCGAGCCGATTTGCCGATCCTGTACGGCCCTCGTGCCGGGCGCCCGCTCCGCGCTATGCTGGGGGCCCGCCTCCTCCGCGAAGGATGACCGAGATGCCGAACGACGAGACGCCCCCCGCAGCGGAACGGCGCGGACCGGCCGAGCCGCTGCCGGCGGCGGAGGCGCCCTTCGACGCCATCGGCCTCGCCCGGCAGCTCCTGCGCAGCGTGCGCTCCGGGGCGCTGGCGACGATCGACGCCACCGACGGCACGCCCTTCGCCTCCCTCGTCACCATCGCCACCGACAGCGACGGCACGCCGCTGCTTCTCCTCTCGCGGCTCTCGGCGCATACGCGCAACCTCGATCACGATCCGCGCGCCTCGCTTCTGTTCTCGGTGGGCGGAAAGGGCGATCCCCTCGCCCATCCCCGCCTGACCGTGACGGGCCGCGCCGCCCGCTCGGACGCGCCGCGCATCCGCGAGCGCTTCCTGGCGCGCCACCCCAAGGCGAAGCTCTATGCGGACTTTCCCGATTTCGGATTCTTCACCCTCGCGCCCCTCGCGGGCCACCTGAACGGAGGCTTCGCCAAGGCGGCGACCCTGACACCGGCGGAGCTGCTGCTCGACCTGGCCGGCGCGGCGGCCATCGTCGCGGGGGAGCGCGGCGCGGTCGAGCACATGAATGCCGACCATGCCGATGCGCTGGCCCTCTACGCCGCCGCGGCCGGAGAGCCCGGCACCGGCTGGCGGCTCACGGGGCTCGACCCGGAGGGGCTCGACCTGATGGCCGGCGAGCGCACGGCGCGGGTGCCCTATCCCGAGCCGGTGCGCGACATGGGAGCCCTGCGCAAGACCCTGGTGGCGATGGCTGCGGCGGCCCGGGCCGGCGAGGCCGGGGCCGCCTCCGGCTGACCGGACCGGGCGGCTTCAGGAGATGTCGGCCCCCTCCGGCAGGGTGAACGGTCCGTTCACAATTTCACGAGGAATGCCTTAACCACTCTCCCGATAGGACTTCCGGCGAATTCCGTCTGGGGAAATGCGTGACCTCGTGATGACCGCCGGTGTGCGCAGTCGGCCGCTTGTCGCCTCCTTCGTGCTGTTCGCCCTCGCGCTGGCCCTGCCCTTCGCGACCGTCGCGATCACCGCGACGTCTTGGTATGTCGGGAGCGAGCGCGAACGGCTGCGCAGCACCGTGACCCTGATCGGCGAGGAGGTCCGCGACAGGATCGACCGGGAGTTGGCGGAAATGGAGGCGGTGGCCCGCACCCTGGCGGCCTCGCCCTCGATCGATACCGGCGAACTCGCCGGCTTCCGCGCCCAGGCCCTCGCCAGCATCGATCCCGACCATACCGCCGTGGTCCTGGCGGAGCTGGACGGGCGCCAGCTCGTCAATACCCGCGTGCCGGACGACCGCGCGCTGCCGCCCATGCCGCAGCCCGACCTGACGGAGCCATTGCTGAGGACACGCCGCCCGGTGATCTCGGGCCTGACGACGAGCCAGGTCACGGGACAACCGATCGTCTACGTCGTCGCCCCGGTGATCCGGGACGGCAGGGTGGTGAAAACCGTCGCGGTCGTCATACGGGCCGAGCATTTCGCCCCCTTGATGCGCCTTCCGCACGTCACGGGCCCGTACTGGGCCGCCGTGCACGACCGCGACGGCCGTCTCGTCGCCCGCTTCGGCGAGGGCGCCCCCCTACACGAGGAGCCGTCACCGCGCCGGACGGGCCGAGCGGGCCCTGCCGCGACCGGCGCGGAGGGCGTCCTTCACGTCGCGCACGATTCCCGGCGCTCGGATTGGCGCTTCGTGGCCGGCATCGGCCGCGACGCGCTCGAGGCGCCCCTGTTCCACTCCCTCGCCCTGCTCCTGGGGCTGGCCCTGATCCTGATCGGCCCCGGAAGCCTTTTCGCCCTCGCCCTCGCCCGCCGGATCGCGCGGACGGCCTCGGGGCTCACCGCCCAGGCCGAGGCGATCGGCCGGGGAGAAACCCTGGAGACGGACGGCAGCAAGATCCGCGAGGTCCAGGTCGTCGGCAACGCCCTGGCGGAAGCCTCGCGCGCCCTTGCCGACGAGCGCGCCGCCCTCCAGAGCGCGCAGGCGGGCCTGGAAGCCGAGATCGAGGCGAGCCGGTCGCTCTACCGGATCCTGGCCGAGAACGTCAGCGACATCATCATCCTGCGCCGCAAGGAGCAGGTGGGCTGGATCTACGCCTCGCCCTCCTTCGAACGGATCCTCGGCTACGACGAGGCCGCCCAGGCCGCGCTCGACATCGCCAGCTTCATCCACCCCGAGGATCTCGCGGCCGTCCTCGCCGCCGACGCCGCACTGGGGCCGGACCAGCCCTATGCCAGTTGCCTGTTCCGCGCCCGCCATGGGCAGGGCCATTGGGTCTGGCTGGAGACGGCCTGCACCTTCATCACCGCCGCCGGACCGGACGAGCCCAACCTGATCTCGGTGCTGCGCGATGTCACGCTCCGTCAGGAGCAGGCGGGCGAACTCCGGATCGCACGCGACATGGCCGAGCTCGCCAAGGCACGGGCCGAGAATGCGAGCCGCGCGAAATCGGAGTTCCTGGCGATGGTCAGCCACGAGATCCGCACGCCGCTCGCCACCATCCACGGCTATACCGAACTCCTGTCCGACAGCGGCCCCCTGAGCGCCGAGCAGACGCGCCACCTCGCCCTGATCTCCGAGGCGACCGGAACGATGCTGACGGCGGTCGACGACATCCTCGACCTCGCACGGATCGAGGCCGGCGACTTCCGCATCGAGGAGGTGTGCTTCGCTCCGGCGGAGGCGGCGGAGAGCGTGACGGCCTTCGCCCGGCCGATCGCGGCCGCCCACGGCATCACCCTCGGCCTGACGGTCGCCCCGGACGTGCCGCGGCTGGTGCGCGGCGACCCCCGGCGCCTGCGTCAGATCCTGCTCAACCTCTGCCATGCGAGCCTGCGCGAACGGCGCGGCGGCCTCATCACCCTGTCGCTCTACGCCTCGCACGCAGCGGAAGGGCGGATCGGCTTCGCCCT
>NZ_NKUI01000101.1 GCF_014845115.1 Methylorubrum zatmanii
CCGCTCTCGCCGGCGAGAGCCCGCGCCGCCGGCTCGGGCAGGGCCTCCAGCGCCCGCGCGGCGTAGGCGGTCCAGGATAGAATCCGGTAGCCCGCCATTTGCAGGCTCGCCTCGGGCTCGGCCTTGCGGTCTTCCCCCGCCACGTGGAGCAGGAGGCTTCCCGGGGTCAGTTGGTCCGCGACCAGCCGGGCGAGGCCTGCCGCATCTCCGTCGGCGCAGAACACCCGGCCGAGCCCGGCGGCCTGAGCCCGTTCGGCGGTGCGCCGGCCGACAGCGAAGACGGGCGGGCCGGCGAGGCCTGTCGCGGCGAGCGGCGCCACCGCGTTGGCGCTGGTGAGGATCACCCCGTCGAACGGCCCGGCCGGCGGCGTCGCCCCGGTCGGGGCGATCCGCAGCACCGGCGCGACGAGGGCGAGATGACCGAGCCCCGCCAGATGCCGGGCCGTGCGCCCCGCCCCCGGCTCGGGCCGTGACACCCAGATCCGCATGCTGCGTCCCCCGTCCCCGCCGGCCTCACCTGTTTCGGCCGGCATTTTCGTCGTAGACGTGTGTGCGTGGGGCGCCGTTCCGGTCCCCCGCGACGGATGGAGTAAGCGGGCCGGTCCCCGGTGCGCAACGGTGTGTGGGCCTCAAGCGTGACACCCATGAAGATCCTCGGCATCGAGACCACCTGCGACGAGACCGCCGCCGCCGTGGTGACGCTCGGTGACGACGAGCGTGGCCACATCCTCTCCAACGAGGTGCTGAGCCAGATCGCCGAGCACGCGGCCTATGGCGGCGTCGTGCCCGAGATCGCCGCCCGCGCCCATGTCGAGGTGCTCGACCGTCTGATCGCCCGGGCGCTGCAGCGGGCGGGCACGGCTTTGCCTGGGATCGACGGCATCGCCGTCGCCGCCGGGCCCGGCCTGATCGGCGGCGTGCTGATCGGGCTCGTTACCGCCAAGACCCTGTCGCTCGTCGCCCGGAAGCCGCTTATCGCGGTCAACCATCTGGAGGCGCACGCGCTCACGCCCCGGCTCACCGACGGGCTCGCCTTCCCCTACCTGCTGCTGCTCGCCTCCGGCGGCCACACCCAACTCGTCGCGGTGAGAGGCGTGGGCGATTACGTGCGGCTCGGCACGACCATTGACGATGCCATCGGCGAGGCCTTCGACAAGGTCGCGAAGCTCCTCGGCCTCGGCTATCCCGGCGGGCCGGAGGTGGAGCGGCAGGCGGCCAACGGCGATCCGGAGAGGTTCGCCCTGCCCCGGCCGATGCTGGGCCGGCGGCAGGCGGATTTCTCGCTCTCCGGCCTCAAGACCGCCCTGCGCATCGAGGCCGAGCGCCTCGAGCCCCTCGCCGTGCAGGACGTGGCCGATCTCTGCGCCGGCTTCCAGGCGGCGGTGGTGGATGTGGTGGTGGATCGGGTGCGCGTCGCCCTGCGCGCCTTCTCGACGGTGGCCGGACATCCGACCGCCCTCGTCGCCGCCGGCGGCGTGGCGGCCAACGGTGCGATCCGCCGGGCTTTGACGGCGCAGGCCGGCGAGGTGGGCCTCGGCTTCGTCGCGCCGCCGTTGCCGCTCTGCGGCGATAACGGGGCGATGATCGCCTGGGCCGGGCTCGAACGCCTGCGCCTCGGCCTGGTCGACGACCTCACCGTCCCGGCCCGCGCCCGCTGGCCCTTCGCCGAGGCCGCGCCGGCCGCCTGACCTTGTTTCCGGCCCCGGCTCGGCCGCTCAGGCGATCGAGCGGGCGGTGGCCGTCACCTTCTGCACCGCGGTGTCGATCTCGCCGGCGACCCTCGCGATCCCGTCGGTGTTGCGGCGGACCGCCTCGACGTTCTGGGCGGCGGTCTGCATGTTGTTGGCGATCTCCTGGGTCACCGCGGCCTGCTCGGTGACGGCGGAGGAGACGCTCATCGAGATCTCGCTCAGATTGGTGATGGTCGAGACGATGGCCTGGATCGCCTCGACCGCCTTGGCCGAGGATTCCTGCACGCTGGCGATCTGCTGGCCGATATCCTCCGTAGCGCGGGAGGACTGGCTGGCGAGCGCCTTGACCTCGGTGGCGACCACGGCGAAGCCGCGACCGGCGGCGCCCGCCCGGGCCGCCTCGATGGTGGCGTTGAGGGCGAGCAGATTGGTCTGGTCGGCGATGGAGCGGATCACCGAGACGACCTCGCCGATCCGTTCGGCGGCGTTGGTGAGCCCGGTGACGATGCCGCCGGCCTCGTTGGCCCGTTCCACCGCCGCGTCGGCGGCGGTCTTGGCCTGGCTGGCGTGGCGGCTCAGTTCCGTGATGGAGGCAGCGAATTCCTCGGTGCCGGCTGCGACCGCCTGGACGTTGTCCGAGGTCACCGCGACCGCCGACGCCGTTTCGGTGGCCTGCCGGCTCACATCCGACATGGCGTCGGTGATGACGCCGAGATCGGTCTCGATCGAGCGCTGCCCCTCGGCGCGCCGCATGCGGTTGTTCACGGCCTCCGTCACGTCGTTGGCGAACTTGACCACCGCGTAGAGCTTCCCCTCGCTGTCGAAGACCGGATTGTAGGAGCCGTAGATCCAGACTTCCCGGCCGCCCTTGCTAAACCGGCAGAACTCCCCGGACTGATATCGGCCGTCCGCGAGGGCCTTCCAGAACTCGGCATAGGCCGGCCGCTTCACTTCCTCCGCATCGACGAACAGGCTGTGATGCCGGCCGCGGACCTCTTCGAGCCGATAACCCAGTGCGTTGAGGAAGTTCTCGTTGGCGTCGATGATCGTACCGTCGGGCTTGAACTGGATCACCGCCTGCGAACGGTTGATCGCGGCGATCTGGCCCTCGTAGAACGCATTCCGCGTCTTCTGCGCGGTGATGTCGGTAGCGAACTTCACGACCTTGTAGGGCCGCCCGCGCCGGTCGATGATCGGGTTGTAGGAGGCCTGGATCCAGATCGATTGACCGTCCTTGCCGATCCGCCGAAACTCCCGAGCTTGGTACTCGCCACGGCGCAAGGCTTCCCAAAATGCCTTGTACGCTGCGCCCTCGCGTTCCTCGGGCGGCATGAGCATGGCGTGACGCTGACCTCGTACTTCGGCGAGTGTATAGCCGAGAAGATTCAGAAAGTTCTCGTTGGCATCGGTAATTATGCCATCCATTGTAAATTCGATCCGCCCCTGAGAGCGGTCGATGGCATCGAGAATCAATTTAAGGTCGGAGTGGAATATTGACATTCCCCGACTCCTTCAGGGGCGAGTGCAGTTGTTTCTCTTGGGAAAATCTGGCAAAAAGTTAATAAATACTTAATATATGATATTTGTTATGCTAAAAAATTCCTGTTCCCGGCGAAGGATATCAATAAGATCGAGATTCGTGGTCAACATGCATTTTAGATCCTCATCTTGGCCATTCCTTCTTCGGTTGTCGCCGCCCCATATGCGGTCGTCCATGTCGGGGCGCTCTCTGACATGCGCCACGAGACAGGTGGGCGGAAGCACGGCGAGCATGCGCATCCCGACGCGACGATGGGATGAAAGGCGCGGCGGACGGTTGGCATGCGGGCCCGGATGCGCGACGACGGCGCAACATGGCCGACGGAGGCGGAGATGGGATCAGGAACGAACGACCCGAGCGAGGTCGTCGCGGTCGTCGGCGGCGGCTCCTGGGGCACGGCCCTCGCCAACGCAGCCGCGGCGGCGGGCCGCCCGGTCACCCTCTGGATGCGCGATGCCGATGCCGCGGCGCGGATGCAGGCGGAGCGGGTCAACGCGCGCTACCTGCCGGGCGTCGGCCTGCACGCGCAGGTGCGGGCGACGGCGGAGGCCCGCGCTCTGGCCGAGGCGGGAACCGTGCTGCTCGTGGTGCCGGCCCAGACCCTGCGCGGCGTGCTCTCGGCCCTAGCCCCGTCGCTGCGGCTCGGGGCGCAGGTGGTGCTGTGCGCCAAGGGGATCGAGCGGGGCAGCGACGCCTTCATGAGCGCCGTGGCGGCTGAGACGCTGCCCGCCGGCATGCCGGTCGCGGTGCTGTCCGGGCCGAGCTTCGCCGCCGACGTCGCCCGCGGGTTGCCGACGGCGGTGACCCTCGCCTCCGAGGACGGGGCTCGCGCCGCGCGGCTCGCCGGCCTGCTCTCGGGGCCGGCCTTTCGGCTCTACCACACCGATGATGTCCGCGGTGTCGAGATCGGCGGGGCGGGCAAGAACGTGCTCGCCATCGCGTCGGGCATCGTCACCGGGCGCGGCCTCGGCGAGAGCGCCCGCGCCGCGCTGATCGCCCGCGCCTTCGCCGAGCTGATGCGCTTCGCCCGCGCCTATGGCGGGCGGGCCGAGACGCTGATGGGCCTGTCGGGCCTCGGCGACCTCGTGCTCACCGCCTCCTCGTCGCAATCGCGCAACTTCGCCTTCGGCGAGCGCCTCGGCCAGGGCGCGACGCCCGAGCAGGCCTCGGGCGGCAAACTGGCGGAGGGCGCCTTCACCGCGGCGGCCCTGGTCGGGCTCGCTCGGGCGCGGGAGGTCGAGATGCCCGTGGCCGAGGCCGTGGCCGCCGTGATCGCCGGCGAACTCACGGTCGACGGGGCGATGGCGCGGCTGCTGTCGCGTCCGCTCAAGGCGGAGGCGGAGTGAGCGGGGAGGGGTGGAACCCGCCCTTCAAGCTCGGCCGATTCTTCGCTAAGCGGAGGCGCTGTCCCCATCGGAGCCGTCCCGCGCCATGGCCTATTGGCTGTTCAAGTCCGAACCCTCGACCTGGTCCTGGGATCAGCAGGTCGAGGCGGGGGAGGGCGGCACCTTCTGGAACGGTGTGCGCAACCATCTCGCCAAGAAGCAGATGCAGGCGATGCAGGTCGGCGAGCGCGGCTTCTTCTATCATTCCAACGAGGGCAAGGCGGTCGTCGGCATCGTCGCGGTCATCAAGCCCTATTACCCCGACCATACCGACGAGACCGGCCGCTTCGGCATGGTCGACGTGAAGGCGGTGGCGCCGATGCCGCGCCCGGTGACTCTCGAGGCGATCAAGGCCGAGCCGACCCTCAAGGACATGGCCCTCGTCACCAATTCGCGCCTCTCGGTGCAGCCGGTCACGGAGGCGGAATGGGCCAGGATCTGCGCCATGGGAGGCTATGCCGGAGCCTGAGGTCGCGTCTCACGAAAACGTGAAGCTTGGCCGCTTGTCCGGCGTCCCGCGAAGGCGTTGCGCTCGGGCCGCTCATCAGACCGGAGACTGCGATGGCGCCCCGTGAACCCCTGCTCACCCCCGTGCCGATTGCCGAGCTGCGGCCGACGCAGATGACGGTGGGCTACCGCGAGGTTGAGGAGAAGCGCCGCCGCTGGCGGTCGCACGATGCCGACAAGAAGGCGGCCTTCCTCGGCTCGCACATGATCCCGGTGCTGCTCGGACCGAAGAAGCGCTACTATGTGATCGACCACCACCACCTCGCCCGCGCCTTGCAGGAAGAGGGGGTGGAGAGCGTGCTGGTGACGGTGGTGGCCGACCTGCACAAGCTCGACAAGGATGCCTTCTGGACGGTGGCGGACCACAAGGCCTGGGTTCACCCCTACAACGCGGACGGCGTGCGGGTGGGCTTCGACGACGTCCCGAAGCGGATCGCCGATCTGGCCGACGACCCGTTCCGCAGCCTCGCGGGCGAATTGCGCCGGGCCGGCGGCTTCGCCAAGGATACCACGCCCTTCAGCGAGTTCCTGTGGGCCGACTTCCTGCGGCGCAACCTCACGCGGAAGGCGATCGAGCGCGACTTCACCGCCTCCCTGGAGAGCGCCCTGAGCCTCGCCAAATCGCCGGATGCCGGCTACCTGCCCGGCTGGTGCGGGCCCCTCGACGGCTGAGCGAACAGGGCGGCCGCCGCGGCGAGAGCCGCGAGCGCGGCCGCGATCACGGCGTTCCAGCCGGCGAGCGAGATCCCGAGGAAGCGCCACGCGGCCGCCGTGCAATCGACCGGCCGCACATGTTCGAGACTCTTCAGGAAATCGCCGACATCCGCCGGCCCGGCCCCTGAGCCGCCGCCGCAATCGCTCGGGCCGGGCCAGAAGCCCCATTCGGCCCCCGCATGGTAGACGCCGAGCCCGGCACCGTAGAGCAGCAGGACGGCCATCAGGCCGAGCACCAGCCGCGCGGGGCGCCGCGGCGCCAGGGCCGCGATCAGGCCCAGCGGCACGACGAGGTAATAGGGCACCCGCTCCGTCAGGCAGAGCTTGCACGGCACGTAGCCGAGGCCGTGCTCGAACACGAGGGCGGCGCCCACCGTCGCGGCGGCGCCGAGCGCCACCGCGAGCGCCGCGCCGCGGACGGTGAGGAGACGGTTCACAGCATCACCTTGAACGCGACGAAGCCGAGGATCACCACCGCGGCGAACAGGGCCACCACGACGTTGAGGTGCCGGTCGAGCGCGGCGCGGATGCCGATGCCGTAGCGCCCGAGCAGCCCGGCGAGCAGGAAGAAGCGCGCGCCGCGGGTGATGACCGAGAGCAGGATGAACCAGAACAGCGAGTAATGGGCGAAGCCCGAGGTGATGGTGACGAGCTTGTAGGGGATCGGAGTGAGCCCTTTGAGCAGGATCACCCAATGCCCGTAGGTGGCGTAGGAGGCCTGGAAGGTCTCCGCCTTGTCGGCCAGCCCGTAGAGGTTGAACAGCCACTGTCCGACCGAGTCGAACAGCAGCGCGCCGATGGCGTAGCCGAGCAGGCCGCCGAGCACGGAGGCGATGGTGGCGATGGTGGCGTAGAGCCAGACCCGGTCGGGCCGGCTCACCGCCATCGGCACCAGCATCGCATCCGGCGGGACGGGGAAGAACGAACTCTCGGCAAAGGCCACCGCCCCGAGCGCCCAGGGTGCGGAGGGCTTGGCGGCGAGCGCGAGTATCCACTCGTAGAGCCGGCGGATCATGGGGCCTCTTAAGGGTCCGGGAAGCGGTGCCCTTTCAGCACAGAAGCGGGCCGGAGGCGAGGGTTGCGACGCGACGGGCGGCAGAGCCGCCTCTTCCGGGCCGGTCAGGACCAAGGCGCGCCGAGCCTCGTCCGATACGGGTTCCGCTGGATCGGATCGGTCCCGTCCCTGCAGGGCACACGGCGCTCGAGTGATGTCCGAAGCCGCCAGCCGGATTGCATTCCCACGGCCGACGATATCAATTAACTTATGATAGTATTGATTCGGGTGAGGAGGAGGGCTTGGCCGACGGTCCGCGCTATCTCGGTCTCATCACGGGAGTCTTCTGCGGAGCGCTGGTCTCGACCATCATTCTCTCAGGAAAAATCGCAGCGGTCGCCGGAGCCACGTTTCCGGCCTCGATCGTGCTGTTTCCTCTGACCTTCCTCATCGGCGACGTCCTGACGGAGGTCTATGGCTATGCTGCCACGCGCCGCGCCGTGTGGGCGGGACTGATCTCCGAACTGCTCTGGATTGCCTCCTACACCGCTGCCGCGGCCCTGCCGCCCGCGCCGTTCTGGCCCCATCAGGACACGTTTTCGGCGCTGCTCGGCCAGACACCGCGCATCGCACTCGCGGGCATGATCGCCTATGTCTGCGGTGAATTCGTGAATGCCTATGTTCTAGCACGCATGAAGATCGCGAGCGGCGGAGGCTATCTCGCCCTGCGCATGATCGGATCGACCGTATTCGGGGCGGCGACCGATACCGCCATCGTCCTCGTCATCGCGTTCTACGGAGTAATCCCGGCCGGACAGCTGCTGAAAATGGGCCTCGCTGTCTGGGTGCTCAAAGTAATGTGGGAAATCTTGGCTCTCCCCATTTCGCTGCCTCTCGTCCGCTGGCTGAAGCGGCGCGAGCAGATCGATTATTTCGACGTCGGGACGGACTTCAATCCGTTCCGGCTTCAGCGCTGATCGGCTCGTTCCCAAGGCACTTTCTGCCCGGCCGAAGCCCAGCCCGCCTCATCCTGCGGCCACTTCCGAAGCCGGCGTTCATCGTCCTCTCCGGGCGCAGAGATCGGGATCGGCCCTGGCCGGTCCAACGAGGCGACGGATGACGCGATTGGCAAAAAATCGCTCTGGCCCGGCGCCCCGGCTTGTGCCAAGAGGCGGAGGCGTCGCGGGTATGGCGGAACTGGTAGACGCGGGCGACTCAAAATCTGCCTGAGAGTTACCTGCTGACCGGCAGATTCTTCCTGAAATTCACCGAAAACGGATTGACACCAAGGGGCGTTGCCTCGTACCCAGATATCTGCCACATAGCAGTTACTGCGAGAAAGGGCGACACGATGGCTGCCACGATGGCAGGTGCCTCCGAAATCCCGCCATAGAGAGGTCGCTCGTCGGCCTCCATGGCTGAAGCCGCACGCTCATGATGCCGCACGACGCGGCCCAAGGCGGCGAAGCCGAGATAACGCCTGAAATTCAAGCTCGAACGTTACCGGCCCCATCCCTTGATGGTGTCTGCGACGGTCGAATCTCGATCCATGGCCTGCAACACGGTCCTGATCTCGTAGCCAACACCGACCGGCACCCTGGCGGCGACGGCTTGTAGGTTCGCGCGCAATTGCGCGGTGGTTCGCGGCGACAGCTTTTGCCACCCGCAACCACGGCTCTCTACGTCTCGAAGGTAATGCTGCCCGCGTCCAAGCCAGACGCGCGCATATTCTCGTCGTGACCAGACGAGACCAAGCGTTCGTAGCTCTTCGAAGTTTCGAAGCAGGTGAAGCGCAAACATATCGACCCCCTCGCGTAAATACGGTAGCGTATTTATTCATACCCACCAGATGGCGAAGCAGAGGAATCAAGATGGACCAAAAGCAGATCATCAATGCCGCGAACAACATCACCGTTCAACGATTGCTGGCCCAGCATCTTGCAGGCGTCGAACGGTACTCTTCGCACGCATTCGCCGGAGCGGTCATCACCGTGGAACCGTCACGTCATCGAACTGGAATTCCCGCTGATGCGGACTGCCGCCGCTACGTCTTCACCCATGAGCGCGAAGGTTGGTCGATGTCCGTGCGCGCCGCTTGGCGTGACGACCGGCTTCTTGACCCTGCCGCTGTGCATTGTCGGATCGAAATCATGTGGGACGACAACGGCACCCATGGTGACGATGATGGTGTCGCCGCCGCCGTGAATCGCTGGCTCCAGGGGCTACCCCTGTGAACCGGCAAGAACTTCAGAAACGAAAGGAAGCCTGGGCTGGCATGTTTGCTGCGCGAGCAGCAACTTCAACCCATGGTATAACAGCCTGCTACAATAACGTCTATGGCGCGACGACCTCGTGGTGCTTCAAGATCACGGAGTTCGGAGAATGCCTTCGCCTCCCGACCTCGGGAGTACCAGTCGATCCCGGCACGAACCGCTTGCCGATCATCCGCCGCATCCCGTTGGAGCAGGTGCACGCCGACCTTGAAGCGCTGCACTACTACACGGATCACGCGCTGTACGGACCACGCTTCTACAAGAAGCCGGAGCATTTGCGATCTTCCTACATCGGCATGATCGAGCACGAGGACACCAACGTTCACGTGCATCTTCTCTGGAAGATGCCCGAGGGGCAGGCCGACGAACTCGCCGATCTCGTGGCCCTGGGCTGGAAGAAGATCACGAGCGGGTACGGCTCTGTTGCTGTTGCTCGCCTTCACGATGCCGAGGGCTGGGCTTCGTACTGCTGCAAGGACCTCGGCAGAAACAGGCTCGATGAAGAGCCTTTGCTTTTCGTTTCGAGCAAGCCTGCTCGTCCCGCGAAGCCCGTTCCATAGCTGGGGCTACGGCGGCGCACGCTGCATCCACTGCGCCCGCCACCCCAGCGTTGATCTTCCCCAGGTGGCTGCTTCCGGCAGCCACAATGGTCTAGCTATGCCTGATCGCATCCAAGCTGATCAAACCGACGATGCTGGTGAATCGCGAGCCTCGCGAGCGACCGAACCAGCATCGGCAGGTGGGGCGGTGCGAAGCTCCGCCACGCCTCTACAGGAGACGAAGGACTTATACATCATCCGACCGGAAACGTCACCGCTCCGGTCTTGCGGCGGATGTGGACTACTTGATCGGAGGCTGGACAGGCAGCTTCACCTTGCGCCTTGGCGGAGACTGCCACCGCGAGGTGTTCCCGTTCTGATAGGAATCCGATGAAGGGCGCTCGGTCTGATACGCCTGCGTTCGCGGCTTCGATGCAGGAGAAGGCTTGGACGGCTTCTGAGCGGTGGCTTCGGGCAGCAGGATTTCGAACAGGCGCATGCCGTATTTAGCCCCCCCGGAAAAGCCCTTCCCGTCGGAACTCGGCCATGGGCGACCGCTGCTTCGACCGGCGAATCTCGAAACCGAGGCCGATCACCAACATGACGTTCATGAGAGCAAGACCGAGAAGCACGGCAAGGACCGATGCCGATCCAGCCCTTTCGAGCAACAGCGCAGCGAGCGGCGGCGTCGCCGCCTGAGCGAGCAGGCTCGCCAGGGCGAGCTTGCCGATGATCGGTGCGTAGCGGGAGGGTCCGAACAGCGTGAGGGGCACCGTACCGCGAGCGATTGAATAGACGCCGTTTCCGGCCCCGTAGAGCACCAGCGCGGCAGCTACGCTCCGAACTTCGAACCAGAGCATCGCAACACCCGTAGCGACCAACATCATCGCCGCCAACAACGTCCAGAGCGGGTGATGCCGCTCTCCCCCTGCCGCCTCGATCACCCGCGCGACTACCTGCGATGGTCCGATCACCGCACCGAGAGCGACTGCGCTCGCCAAGGTGAGGCCGACTGCCTGAAGAAGGGTCAGGAGATGGACGGACACGATCGCCGCGACCGCGCCGCTCAAGACCAACACGGTCGCGAGCAACAAGAAGGCCGGGCGCTCCTCGATGCGCAAGGCTCCAACATCGTGCACGTTCGATGTTGCGACTTCTCGTGCGGGCGCACGTGGAAGGAACGTCAGGAGAAGGGGAAGGGCAAATCCGACGTTCACGGCGGCAAGACCGAGGCTCGCACCGCGCCAGCCGACACGATCGACGAGAAGAGCCACGACCGGCCAGGAGAGGGTCGAGGCGAATCCCCCGAACAACGTGACGATCGTGATCGCGCGCCTCGCGTCCCGACCGAAGTAGCGACCGAGGGATGCGAAGGCCGCATCGTAGAGCCCCGCCCCCATTCCGGCCCCGATGAAAACCCAGGCCCCGATGTAGACCGGGAGGCTCAGCGCAGCGGCGAGAACGACGAGCCCGAGCGCAAGAAGAAGGGTTGAAGCGGCGAGGACGGGCTTCCCGCCGTGACGATCGATGCGCCTGCCGACGAAGGGCGAGACAAGTCCTGCGACGAGCAGTCCGACCGTCTGCCCGCCGACGACCCACGAGAGGGGCCATCCCGTGTCCGCCGCGACCGGCGCGGCCAGGACACCGAGCAGGTAGTACGACGAGCCCCATCCCGTGATCTGCGTCAGGCCGATGACGGTGATGATCGTCCGGCGATGCCGGTCGGGCTCCGAGGCAGGAAGGCTGCCCGCGTCAGGCTTCACGGGTTACTGATTTCGGGCGCGTGGCCTGGGCCGGAGCCCCACGCTCGTACCAGCCTTTCGAGCGGTTCACGATCCAGACGACGGTGAGCATTACCGGCACCTCGATCAGCACGCCGACCACCGTGGCGAGAGCCGCGCCCGAGTTGAAGCCGAACAGGCTGATCGCGGCGGCGACGGCAAGCTCGAAGAAGTTCGATGCGCCGATCAGCGCCGAAGGACCGGCCACGCAATGCTGCTCGCCCGCGACGCGGTTGAGGACGTAGGCGAGCCCCGCGTTGAAGTAGACCTGAATGAGGATCGGCACCGCGAGAAGGCCGATCACGAGCGGCTGCGCGATGATCTGCTCGCCCTGGAAGCCGAACAGGAGCACCAGCGTTGCGAGTAGGGAGGCCAAGGAGACCGGCGAGAGCGTCCGCAGTACCCGAGAGAGCGCTGCCTCCCCGCCTGCCGCCAGGAGGCTCCTACGGGCAACCTGGGCGGCAATCACGGGCAGAACGATGTAGAGGACGACCGACAGGACCAGCGTATCCCACGGCACCGTGATCGCGGAGAGCCCGAGCAGCAGGCCGACGACCGGCGCGAAGGCCACGACCATGATCGCGTCGTTCAGGGCGACCTGCGAGAGCGTGAAGTGCGGCTCGCCCTTCGTCAGGTGCGACCACACGAACACCATCGCCGTGCAGGGGGCCGCCGCGAGCAGGATCAGCCCGGCGATGTAGCTGTCGATTTGGTCGGCGGGCAGGTAGGGCCGGAAGAGCCAGCCGATGAAGAGCCACCCGAGCGCCGCCATCGAGAACGGCTTGACCGCCCAATTGATGAAGAGGGTGACGCCAATGCCGCGCCAGTGCCGCCCGACCTCGCGCAAGGCGGCGAAGTCGATCTTGAGCAGCATGGGGATGACCATGAGCCAGATCAGCACCGCCACCGGCAGGTTGACCTGGGCGATCTCGGCCGAGCCGATCGCCTGGAACACGCCCGGCATGACGTGGCCGAGCGCGACACCAACGACGATGCAGAGCGCGACCCACAGGGTCAGGTAGCGTTCGAAGATGGACATGGCGGTGAATCTCAGGCGGTAGCGACGCGGCGGCCGTGCTCGTCAACGACGCGTTCGCCGTCCTCCTTGACGAACTCGCCCTGCTGGTGCGGTAGCAGATCGAGCACGGCTTCGGAGGGACGGCAGAGCCGCACGCCCTTGGCGGTGACCACGATCGGTCGGTTCATCAAGATTGGGTGGGCCTCGATCGCATCGAGCAGGGCCTCATCATCCAGAGCAAGATCGTCGAGGCCGAGATCGGCGTAGGGCGTGCCCTTCTCGCGCAGAAGATCGCGAACCGTGACCCCCGCACGTTCGGCGAGTTGCCGGATCATCGTGCGCGACGGCGGCGTCTTGATGTACTCGATCACGTGCGGCTCGATCCCGGCGTTGCGGATCATCGCGAGCGTGTTCCGCGACGTGCCGCAGGCCGGGTTGTGGTAGATCACCACGTCCATCACGCCACCTCCGATCGAGGAGATGTTGTCCCCGCTTGCTGTCCGATCTCCCGGACGCGCGAGGTCAGCGCGACCGTATCCAAGCTCGCGAGCGGCAGGGAGATGAAGGCTGTAATCCGGTTTCTGAGGTAGCGCTGCGCAGTGACGAAGGCGGCCTTCCGCTCAAGGGGGGTGCCGTCGATAGCGGCGGGGTCCTCGATGCCCCAATGCGCCGTTACTGGCTGGCCCGGCCAGTGCGGGCACGCTTCGCCCGCCGCCCCGTCACAGACGGTGAACACGAAGTCCATGATCGGCGCACCCGGCGCGGCGAACTCATCCCATGACTTCGATCTCAGTCCGTCCGTGGGGTAGTCCGTCTCCTGCAAAACCTCGACAGCGAGTGGATTGACCGTGCCCTTCGGTTGGCTCCCTGCCGAGAAAGCGCGAAAGCGACCTGCGCCGTCCTTGTTGAGCATGGCCTCGGCCAAGATCGAGCGTGCCGTGTTGCCGGTGCAAAGGAAGAGAACGTTGTAGGTGTCGTCAGGCATGGGCAAGCTCCCCTTCGTCGCAACAGGACGTGAGCGCGGCTACGGCGGGCGCGCAGACTTCTTGGTGGCCCTGGCAGCAGTCCTTCATGAGGAAGGCCATCAGCGCGGAAAGCGCCGGGTAGGCGGCGGAGTAGATGATCGAGCGGCCGTCGCGCCTTGATTGCACGAGTCCGGCACGTTCCAGTTCCTTGAGGTGGAAGGAGGCGGTGGAAGGGGACATGCCGACTTCTTCGGCCAGCCGCCCAGCCGCAAGCCCATCCGGCCCAGCCACGACCAGTCGCCGCACCGTTCGGAGTCGATGCTCCTGGCCGAGCGCCACGAGGGCGGAGAGGGCTTGCCGTTCGTCCATCGATTCTTCTATAATCAAGCGATTGTTGAAACATAACGCAAGACGAGTTCGTGGACAAGCCTCTTCCGCCTCACCCCACATCCGGCGACGGCCTGCCGAACGTCGATGAGCGCTGTCTCGCAATTCCATCGACCGAGCGCCTGCATACAACGACGCCGTTCGCGCACGCGCCGCGCTTCCTGATCCTCTACGGCTCTCTCCGGGAGCGTTCCTTCAGCCGGTTCCTCGCCTACGAGGCTGCGCGGTTGCTGGAGCGCATGGGCGGTGAGGTGCGCATCTTCCACGCCCACGGCCTGCCGCTGCCCGACGACGCGACCGCCGATCATCCCAAAGTGCAGGAACTCCGCGAACTCTCGATCTGGTCGGAGGGGCAGGTCTGGGTCTCGCCGGAGCGGCACGGGAACTTGACCGGCGTCATGAAGAGCCAGATCGACTGGCTCCCCCTGAGCGAGGGCTCGGTGCGGCCGACGCAGGGGCGCACGCTCGCGGTGATGCAGGTATCCGGCGGCTCGCAGAGCTTCAACGCGGTCAACAGCCTGCGCGTGCTCGGCCGCTGGATGCGGATGATTACGATCCCGAACCAGAGCAGCGTGCCGATGGCCTACAAGGAGTTCGACGACGGCGGGCGGATGAAGCCGGGACCGCTCTACGATCGGGTCGTGGACGTGTGCGAGGAACTGATGAAGTTCACGCTGCTGACCCGCGAACAGTCCGCCTACCTCGTGGATCGCTACAGCGAGCGCAAGGAGCGGGAGCCCGAAGCTTGGGCCGGGGTGCGCGCCGACCTCACTCCCTCCACCTGAGTTCAGTGAGTTCGACCTCGCAGCCGGGCTTCGATCGGCGCAGTGCCTGGATGACTAAAAGCTCGGAAATGTGAAGGGTTTGCCCAGACCACGTACTGCTGGTCCAGGCTCCGCCGGAGCCTTGGCGGCGGTAGCGGTAGCGAACGATCGCGGTCGGCCTCAAGATGCTGCTCCTCCGTGCGAATCGCCACCAGCGTCGCCAAGGAGTCGGTATACGCTCGCGCGGCCGATCCCGAGCCGCCGGGCGATCTCCGAAGCGCCGAGCTTTTCAACGTCACGCATGTGGCGCACTCGGCCAGCGTCGATGGTCGTCGGCCGACCCCGATACGTTCGCTCGTGTTGCGGCTTCGACTTGTCGGCCGCCTTCTTGGCGATGATCCCGTCAAGCTGCCGCTCGCGCCGCAAGCGCGTTTCGAACTCGGCGAACGCCATGAGCAGGTTCATGAACAACTTGGTATGGGCGCTGCCGTCTAGCGCCACCCCGGCCTGCTCCACAGCCCGATACCGAACCCCCTTTTCCGTCCACGCTTCGATGATCTTCTGGAAATCCGCCATCGATCGGGCGCAGCGATCGATGCGAGTCGTGATGACCTCATCACCGTCGCGCACGAAGGCCATCAGCGCCTCGAACTCCGTCCGGCCAGTCAAGCTGGTCCCCGACCGCTTCTCCGCGAAGATGCGCTCCGCGCCCGCCGCGCGCAGTTTCTCGATCTGGATGGTGAGGTCCTGATCGTCTGAACTTACCCTGGCGTACCCGATCACGGCCAAGACGGCCTCCTGTCTCGCATGCGTCTAAAACCTCGTATCGACCTGTCTCATAAATCGCAAAGCAATCCATACGAGACGGTAAATTCGCCTCGAAATACTGCCTTGCCGGGGTGTACCCAACCGAGAGCGGTGATGCGCTGCCCTCCCCGAGCCGCTGGACTTCAACGGTGACGCGCACAGGAAGCCTGACGCGCGCGATTGACCTCACCGCCTGGGCCGGAAGATACCTCCTTGACACCCCCTCGGAGATTCGGCAGTAGCTGCTGATCGGCAGCTACTTCCTCAACCGGGCACGGATGGCGGGAGGAGCCGACATGGCGAAAGATGACGACGGAATGCGAGAGGCGGTCTCCGCCTTCATGGTGGCAAACCAAGCCGTGAAGGAAGCGAACCTCGACGAGAAGCTTTCGCCGATACAGATGGTGCTTCTACAGTTTCTCGCGCTGCTCAAACCGGGGGCAACCCCTGGAGAGATTGGCGCAGAGTACGAAATGGACTCAGCGCACTGCGCGAAAGTCCTGAAAACCTTGAAGGACGGGGGGTATATTCACCCCGTTGCCGACGCAAAAGACGGCCGGGTGAAGCACTACTACAACACGTTGAAGGGCTCGCGCGTAGCATCGGCTGCGCTTGAGAAACGGGGACATGCGATCCCGGCGGAGGACCTGCCGCACGTGGTCGTATCGGCCCCGAAAATACGAGGTTCGTGATGCGTGGTGCGCGACCCCGGACTCGAACCGGGACGCTCTCGCGAGCACGAGATTTTGAGTCTCGCGTGGCTACCGTTTCACCAGTCGCGCGCCTGGATTGCGGAGTAAGGGAATGGTGTCGCGGAAGCAAGCGAATGAGGTGCGGATCGAGCTTTACGGGAAGCGCTGGCGGGCCACGCTGAACTGGAAGGGCGTCCGGCTTCGCCCGACCTTCGACACGAGGGACGAGGCCGAAGCCTGGGGTAACGAGCAGACGATCCGCATGATCCGTGGGCAGGATATCGAATTGCCGGTCGGTGCGAAGTCCTACGCAACCACCGGAGTGCCGACGACCATCGGTGAGCTTTTCGAGCACACGCAGCGTGTCCATTGGCTCGTCGGCGGCCCCAACGGCGGCCCCCAGAAGTCGTGGCCCAAGACCGAGATCGCGGCGACGTTGGCGATCGAGGCGATCGGCCGGAACACCCGGCTCTCCAAGCTCAGCGTGCCGATCGTCGAAAACGCCCTTCGAGCGCTCGAAGAAAAGCGGGGCAATACGCCTCGCACGACCAACCGGCGAATCGCCGCCCTCTCGGTTATGTTCAAGGAGGCCGTGCGGCTCGGCGCGATGCCCACGGTGCTGCCGCTCAAGAAGGCCCCCGAGTGCAAGGAAGGGCGCGTCTTCCGCATCACGCCCGCAATCGAGCACGAGATGCTGACCTGGGCGCTCGCGAACGATCGGGAGGACTTCTACGACTTTCTGGTCTTTAGCCTCTACCTCGGCCAGCGCGAGAACGAAACGCTACGCCTCCGGCTTTCCGAATCGTTCGGCCACCCACGTGACGGCTACATGGACGGCGTTGATTTCGCGATCTTCCCGCGCGGCGTCGCCAGCAACAAATCGACCTTGACGCGAGCTATCCCAGCGCGCGCAATCGTCGCTGAAGTTGTGCTGAGGCATCGCGCCAAGGGCAAGACGAAGGAAGCGCGTATCCTCGACGGCCTCACCAAGGACAAGGTGGCCTACGCCTTCGCGCAGATGAAGGCCGACTTGTTGGCGCAGAACCACCCCGACATTGTGGCGCAGAAGCGCGACGGGCTCCCGATCGGGAAGGACTTCGTGATCCACATCATGCGCAACGAGTTCTGCTCCAGGCTCGGTGATGAGGGCTTCACCGTCGCTGAGATCGCTGAGTTCAGCGGGCATACGGACCTCAAGACGTGCGCGCGCTACGTCAAGCCGAACAAGGTGGCCCATCGAGCGCGCCTGCTTCGTAAGGGGAAGCTGACCTCCGATCTCCCAGGCGGAGCAGTACCGAGCTATGCCCCGACC
>NZ_NKUI01000102.1 GCF_014845115.1 Methylorubrum zatmanii
TAAAATCCTGCATAGCTCGTAATCGAGCGTGTCGAACGCTCCCAAGACCAACCGGTTCACGACCTCGCGCATCAGCGCCCAAACCGACGCCACGACGATAACCGCAATGATGGCGCTGAGGACGAAAATGACGACCTGTTCGAACTTCTCGTAGAGCGTCATCGCCGACCATTGTTCACGGGTTAGCCCGGATCGTTTCAGGTCTTTCATCATTCCCCCTCGAAAGCCGCCCCGGAGAAACAGGCTCCCCGGGGCTCACCAGACGGCGTGATATCAAACGGAGCTGAGCGGACGCCGCAAACCGGCGACACCCAATGTGGCAAATCAGCCGTTCTTGACATCGATGCGCTTGATCTTCGCCTGCGCCTCGGGTGTCTGGGGCAGCTTGATCGTCAGAACCCCGTTCTTGAAGGATGCCTGCGCCTTTTCGCCATCCACACCGGGAGGGAGCGGAATTGTCCGGTAGATTGCGCCGTAGCTGCGCTCGGACAGGTAATACCCCTTCTTCTCCACCTGGCGCTCGATCTTCTTCTCCCCCTTCACAGTCAACATGTCATCGTTGACCGTCACCTCGATGTCCTTCATCTCCATGCCCGGCAGCTCGATCGACACTTCGATCGCGTTGTCGGTCTCGACCATGTCGGATTTGGCTTCGCCGCTGCCCCAGGGCCATTCGAACTGACCGACCCGGTTCCAAAAGTTCTCGAACACATGGTTCATATCTCGCTGGAGCGTCGCGATCGGGTTGTCTTCGCTGTTCTTGGTGTCTGGCGCGCCGTCCTTGCGCGCCCAGGGGATGAGGTCTTTGATCTGCATGATATGGTCTCCTTCGGTTTTCAGGCGCCCTTGACGGCGATCCTTTTCGGCTGCGCTTCAGGGGCCCGGGGGAGCGTTAAAGTTAGGACGCCTCCTCGCATCTCGGCTTCGATCCTGTCGGGGTCGAAGTCCTCGGAAAGCGTGAAGGCACGCTCGAAATCGCCCTCGCCATATTCGGCATAGGCAAGTTCGAGGTTTTTCGGCCGCACCGGGTCAACCTTGCCGCGGATCGTCAACACACGATTTTCGAGCGTGATTTCGATCGCATCGGCGGCGACCCCAGGCATTTCAAGCATCATGGAGACACCCTGATCGGTCTCGACGATATCGGTCAACGGGCGGTAGATGCGTCCGCCGCCGGTGGTCTCGGGCGAGTCGGTCGGCGTCTTTTCGGCGGCTTGCGTGATGTCGGTGCTCATCGTTCCAGCTCCTCTCAGGCTGCCTTGATCTCGATTTTCTTCGGCTTTTCTTCCTCGGGCCGGGAGATGACGATCCGCAATACGCCGTTCGTCATCCTCGCCTCGACCTTGTCATCCGAGGCCGCGAACGGCAGGCGGATAGTGCGGGAAAACCTGCCGAAACTGCGTTCGTTGCGGTGCCAGCGCGCACCGTCGAGAACCTCGGGCGCCTTGCGTTCGCCCGAAAGCGTCAGGACGTTGTCCTTAACCGAAATCTCAATGTCGCCCGGTTCGATGCCGGGAAGTTCAGCGGTGACTCCAACGGCCTCAGGGCCTTGCCAGACATTCACCGCCGGGAACGCCGCGCGGGCCGGCGGCCAGAAACCGCGGTCGAGATCGCGCATCATGGAGCGCATCAGCGCAAAGGGATCGCTGCGGCGCAGATATGTCGGGTAGAGCATTACTGGCCTCCTGTTGCTGATCGATGCCCCCGAACCGTCGGCAGGGAGGGACCGGGCAACGGTGCCGGCCGGATGTGGGTTCGGAGACCGCCCATCAAGATAGGCGGTTCCATTTATTATGCAAGCTTATATGATGCGTGCATTGCGCCTTGGATGGAGTGCGGTCTATCCTATGTCTCATGCAACCGGAGGAAGGATACCTATGATCTCTTCGGACATCGCGCTGATCGGGACGACGATCCACCGGGTCGCGCAGCTCATCCAGCAGCGGATCGACCAAGACATCCGCGACAGCGGCCTGACCCGCCTGTCCTGGATGGCGGCGGCGCATGTCGAGGATGCGCCCGGGCTGACCATCGGCGATCTGGCCGACCGACTTGAGGTCGGCCCGGCCACTGCGGGCCAGCTCGTCGATCGCATGGTCCGGGGCGGCTGGGTCGAGCGGTCGCCCTCGCTCGACGACAGGCGGTCGCAGATCGTCACCGCAACGTCGAAGGCCCGGGCGATGCTGGAGGAACTCGCGCCGCGGCAATCGGCGCTCGAACACGAAATCCTGCAGGATCTGTCGGCAGACGAAAGGCGCATCCTGCTGGCGCTGCTCGAGCGGATCAGGGCGCGGCTTTTACGCTAGAGGGGGGCGAATAGGTATGGAAAGGAAGACCGAATACAACATCTGGTACTGGGTGGTGGCTTTCATAGCCGTGCTTTTCATCCAGAACCTGATCGCCGGCTGGCAATCCGTCGCGCCGATCAGCTACAGCCAGTTCGAGAAGTATCTCGCTGACGGGAAAATTTCCTCTGTCGCGGTCGGGGCAGACACTATCACAGGCACCTTCGCCGAACCGGTCGACGGCAAGAAGCAGTTTGTGACGACCGTAGTGAATCCCGCAATCCTGGAGCGGATAGACCGGTCAGGTATCGAGATCACTGGCGTTCCGCAAAACACTTTTCTCGGCACGCTGATTTCCTGGGTGGCGCCAGCGCTTGTCTTCTTCGGAATCTGGATGCTGCTGTTCCGCAAGTTCGCCGACAAGCAGGGCTTCGGCGGGTTCATGCAGGTCGGCCGCAGCAAGGCCAAAGTTTACATGGAAAAAGAAACCGGCGTCAGCTTCGCCGACGTGGCCGGTGTGGACGAGGCCAAGGCCGAGCTCGAGGAGGTCGTGGAGTTCCTCAGGAACCCCGCCGAATACGGAAAGCTGGGCGCACATATCCCCAAAGGCATATTGCTCGTTGGGCCGCCGGGCACCGGCAAGACGCTGCTGGCCCGCGCGGTGGCGGGTGAGGCGGGCGTGACCTTCTTTTCGATCTCGGGATCGGAGTTCGTCGAGATGTTCGTGGGCGTCGGTGCCGCACGGGTGCGCGACCTGTTCGAGCAGGCCCGGAAATCCGCGCCGGCGATCATCTTCATCGACGAACTCGACGCTCTCGGGCGGGCGCGCTCCTCCGGCCAAATCGCTGGCGGCCACGATGAGCGTGAGCAGACGCTGAACCAGCTTCTGACCGAGCTCGACGGCTTCGACCCTTCGGTGGGCATCGTGCTCCTGGCCGCCACCAACCGACCAGAGATCCTCGACCCCGCGCTGCTGCGTGCGGGACGCTTCGACCGGCAGGTGCTGGTGGATCGGCCGGATAAGAAGGGACGTGTGCAGATTCTCGGCGTTCACATGAAAAAGGTGAAGCTCGCCCCGGACGTCGATGCCGAGAAGGTCGCAGCGCTTACTCCCGGCTTTTCCGGCGCGGATCTTGCCAATCTCGTCAACGAGGCAGCATTGCTCGCCACGCGCCGCAAGGCTGATGCGGTGACGATGGACGACTTCAACAATGCCGTCGAGCGCATCATCGCGGGGTTGGAAAAGAAGAACCGCGTTCTCAATCCGCGCGAACGCGAGATCGTAGCGCACCACGAGATGGGGCACGCGCTGGTGGCGATGGCTCTGCCGGGGTTAGACCCGGTGCACAAGGTCTCGATCATACCGCGCGGGATTGGCGCGCTCGGCTACACCATCCAGCGCCCGACCGAGGACCGCTTCCTGATGACGCGGGAGGAACTCGAAAACAAGATCGCAGTCCTGCTTGGCGGGCGCGCGGCAGAGAAGATCATCTACGATCATGTCTCGACTGGGGCGGCGGACGATCTGGTCAAGGCGACCGATATCGCCCGCGCCATGGTCGCGCGTTACGGGATGGACGAAGACCTCGGGCATGTCAGCTATGACACCGATCGGCCCGGCTTTCTCGGCACCGGCGATCAGGCGTCCTGGCTCAACCGCCGCTACAGCGAGGCCACGGCCGAGCGAATGGACCTGAAGGTGCGCGACATCGTGGATGGCGTCTTCAAGCGCACCCTCACCCTTCTTGAAACCAATCGGGAACTTCTCGAGCAATCGGCGCAGGATCTCCTGCAACGAGAGACACTGGACGAGCCCGATCTGGTGGCAATTGGGTCCAAGGTGAAAAGAACGGAAGCGGTCGCTGCGTGACACTGTCACTGCGCAGATGATCGGCGGATAACCCTGACTGGATAAAGATAAAGGAGAAGACAAATGGCAAACGGAGCTTGCGATATTTGCGGTCGCCCGGCGACGGCGCGCGTGCGCGCCTCGGTGAACGGCAGAATTCAGAACATGGAGCTTTGCGACCAGCATTACAGCGAAATGGCGCGCCGGTCGGGGCGCAGCGCCTCGCCGCTGGAGTCCCTGTTCGGACGGCGTTCCCTTCTTGACGAATTCTTCGGCGAGAGCGGTTTCGGCAGCCTCTTTGGTGACAGTCCGCTGCGAGGCGGCACGCTCGGCTCTATGGGTGATGGCGATGACGCTGTCGTCGACGCCACTGTCGGCGAGGGCGCGCCGCGGCGTGGATCGCGGCGCGGCGGCGGACGCACCATCGCCGACCGGCTGAGCGAACAGGGCAACAAGCTCCTGCAGGATGCAGCACAGAAGGCCGGGGAATTCGGGCGCAGCGAGGTCGATACCGAACATCTGCTTCTGGCATTGACCTCGTCTGACGTCGTCAAGACGATCCTGGAACAGTTCAAGGTCGATGTGGACGATCTGCGGCGCCAGATCGAGAAGGAAGCGAAGCGTGGAGACGCCAAGACGGAAGGCGAAATCGGTGTTAGCCCGCGTCTCAAGGACGCGCTGAACCGGGCCTTCATCGCCTCGAACGAGCTTGGCCATTCCTATGTCGGGCCGGAACATCTGCTGATCGGGCTCGCCGAAGAGGGCGAAGGCCTCGCGGCGGCGATGCTGCGCAAGCTGGGGTTGACGCCGCAGGCGCTTCGCCAGCAGGTGACGAAGGTGGTCGGCAAGGGAGCCGAGGAAGGCCGCGTCGAGACTCCGTCGAACACCCCCGATCTCGACCAGTTCAGCCGTGACCTGACGAAGCTCGCCCGCGATGGCAAGCTCGATCCCGTCATCGGCCGCGCCCGCGAGATCGAGACGACGATCGAAGTGCTGGCCCGCCGGAAAAAGAACAACCCGGTGCTGATCGGCGAGCCCGGCGTGGGCAAGACCGCCATCGTCGAGGGACTTGCACAACGGATCGTCGCGGGCGAAGTGCCCGAGGCGCTGCGCGACAAGCGGCTGGTCGAGCTCAACATCAACTCGATGGTGGCCGGGTCGAAGTATCGCGGCGAGTTCGAGGAGCGAGTCCAGAAGATCCTCAAGGAGATCACCGAGGAGAAGGACAGCCTGATCCTGTTCATCGACGAGATGCACACCATCGTCGGCGCCGGCCAGGGCGGTGGCGAAGGTGGTCTCGACATCGCCAACACCTTCAAGCCGGCGCTGGCGCGGGGCGAGCTGAACCTGATCGGCGCGACGACGCTCAACGAGTACCAGAAATACATCGAGAAGGACGCGGCGCTCGAGCGACGGTTCCAGCCGGTTTATGTGGACGAGCCCACGGTCGCACAGACGATCATGATTCTGCGCGGGCTGCGCGACACGCTCGAAAGCCACCACAAGGTGACGATCACCGACGAGGCGATCATCGCCGCCGCGGAGCTTTCGGATCGCTATATCACCGGTCGCTTCATGCCCGACAAGGCGATCGACCTGATCGACCAGGCCGCGGCGCGGGTGAAGATCTCGGCCACTGCGCGGCCCGTGGACGTGCAGGAGCTCGAAGCCGAGGTCGCGCAGATCAAGCGCGAACAGGACTATGCCGCAGCCCGCAAGCAATTCGACCGAGCAGCGGAACTGAAGAAGGAACTCGAGCAGAAGCAGAAGGAGCTTGACGAGCTTCTGGAGATCTGGAAGCGCGACCAGGCTTCGGCGACCGCCGAGGTGCGCGCCGATCATGTCGCGCAGATCGTCTCCAAGATCACCGGTGTTCCGGTCACGGAGCTGACCGCCGAGGAGAAGGACAAGCTCCTGAAGCTCGAGGAGAAGCTGCACGAGCGCGTCATTGGCCAGGAAGAAGCGATCCGCGCCGTGGCCGATGCGGTGCGCCTGGCGCGTGCGGGTCTGCGCGAAGGTTCCGGTCCGACCGCGACCTTCCTGTTCCTCGGGCCGACCGGGGTTGGCAAGACGGAACTGGCCAAGACGCTCGCCGAGGTAATCTTCGGCGATCAGGACGCGCTGATCCGTATCGACATGTCGGAGTATGGCGAGCGCCACTCGGTTGCCCGGTTGGTTGGCGCACCTCCGGGCTACGTCGGATACGACGAAGGCGGGCAGCTGACGGAGAAGGTGCGCCGTCGGCCCTACTCGGTCGTGCTCCTCGACGAGATCGAAAAGGCGCATCCCGATGTCTACAACATCCTGCTTCAGGTTTTCGACGATGGCCGCCTGACAGATGGCAAGGGCCGCGTGGTGGACTTCACTAACACCATCATCATCGCCACCTCGAACCTCGGTTCGGACATCATCCAGCGCAACCTCACGAAACGCGGCAGCAGGGAGTTCGACGAGGCCAAGCAGAAATCCGAACTGATGGAGGTGTTGCGCGGTCATTTCCGGCCAGAGTTCATCAACCGGATCGATGAGATCATCGTCTTCCATTCGCTGAACCAGTCGGAGATCCGCCAGATCGTCGAGTTGCAGCTGAACCGGGTGAAACGGACCGCCCTCGGCCAGGGCGTCGAACTCGAATTCGACGTGAGCGTCGTGGATCACTTCGGCGCGGTCGGCTTCCGCCCCGAATTCGGCGCCCGCGAGCTGCGCCGGCTGATCCGGTCGGAGTTGGAGACCGAGTTGGCCCGCGAGATGCTCTCCGGGCGGATCGAGGATGGTGACAAGGTCCGCGTCGCCTGGTCGGAAGACGAACAGAGGGTCGTGTTCGAAAAGATCGTAAAGGACACCGGTGACGACAGCCCGGACGATCAGGCCAAGGCCGGGATCGAGGAGCCCAGCGAAGTTGCCGAAAACAAGACGGACGTTCCGAAGCCCAGCGTTGAGGATGAGGTGCAGTCCAAGGACGACAAGTCCGCCGAGTGACAGCGCAAAAGACTGGCCCGGCGCGATATCGGTCGCGCCGGACCATCTCTTCGGAGAGTTATAGGAAGGTCCACGGCATGAACGTCATTAGATCATTCCGCAATCTCGACCGGCACGGCCAACAGCGCGCGCCTGAGGTCATCGAGGAGGAGGTGCGGCAACTTGAACCGCACCTTGCGCGCTTTCGCGAGGATCTGGTCCGGCTCGAAGTCGTTGCCTCGCAGACGAGGGGCAAGAAGCGCATCAAAGTCAGCCTGCGCCTGCAACTGCCGTCGGGCGTGATCGCGGCGCGGGAAGAGGGATTCGAGATCGAGCCTGTCCTGCGCAAGGCCTTTGCCGACCTGCGCCACCAGGTCGATCGGCATGTGGCGCGCCTCAAGCACGAGCCTGAATACAAGCGTCCCGCCCGCCGGCGCCGGATCGGCGCCCCGCTGCCGCCCGCGCGGGATGCGGCGGAAGCGGACCGGCGCCAGCTCTTCTTTGACCTGATCGAGGATCATCTCGATACGATCTATGACACCGTCAGGCGCGAGTTGACCTATCTCGAATGCAGCGGATCGGTACCGGAGGGATATCTGAGCGTTCGCGGTCTCTTCGATGCGACGATCCTCAAGGGGCTGGCCCGCTTCGAGGATCGGCCTTCGGAGTTTTCCGTCGGCGACTGGCTGAAACGGCTGGCTTTTGAGACCATCGAGGAAGAATCCCGCGCCGCCCGCCGCGCCGTGCCTGAGGATGCCGCCTCCATCGAGGCGGAACCCGAGGCCCCGGCGGAGGATCCGACCGAGGCGGATCAGGCGATGTTCGAGTTCTACCAGCCCGACGAAGTGCTGATGCTGGAGGACCTCCTCGCCGACGACGGCGGCACAGACCCCGAGAGCCAAGCGGATCGGCATAAGATCGCCATGGTGCTGCACCGGGCAATCGCCGATCTTCCGTCGGTCGAACGCCGCGTTCTCTATCGGCTCCACCTCGACAACGCTACGATCGCGGAGACGGCAGACCTTTTCGGCCTGACCGAGACAGTGGTCGCCGAGATCGCAGAAAATGCGGGCGCGACACTACGCGCGAGGCTTGCCGAAGCCGGGTTGGTCAGAGATCCATCAGGCCGCGCGCCCATCGAACGGGAAATCGCTCACACGCGGCGTCTGCCTCAGCCGATCGAGGATCGCCGCCGCGTGGCCGCCGCCCTAACCGGCGAGGAGGCCGGCTCCGACACCTGACATGGAACTGAATAGGAGATCGACCAATGACCATAGCCTCTGAAAACCCGACTGATAAGATGCAGGACATGCTGTGCAGCCTGTCCCGGAATTGGTGGGCATTCGTGTTACGCGGCGTGCTCGCATTGATCATCGCAGTGCTAGCCTTCGTCATGCCTGCGGAAGCGCTTCTGGCGCTCACGCTGGTCTTCGGCGCGTTCGCCTTTGCCGACGGCGTGTTCGGCCTCGTCGCCGCGATACGTAACATCCGCAAGGGCAAACGCTGGGGCTGGCTGATGTTCAGCGGCATTCTGGGCATCGCCACGGGCGTCGTCGTGGTTGTCTCGCCTTTTGTCGCGACGCTTGTGCTTGCGACATTCCTCTGGGCCAGCATCGCATTCTGGTCCGTGTTCTCGGGTGCCCTCGAGATCGCGGCAGCGATCCGCCTGCGAAAGGAAATCAACGGCGAAATCTGGCTGATCCTGAGCGGCCTTCTCTCGGTCGTTCTCGGTGTCGTCGTGACCTGGATGCTGCTGACGCGCCCGGTCGAAAGCTTCCTCGCGCTCGGCTGGCTGATCGGCTTCTACGCCGCGGTCTTCGGGGTGATGATGATCCTCCTCGGGCTACGGCTTCGCAAGGCGGATCGTTCGGACGGTGCGGCCTTCGATGACGCTCCCCCATCGGCAAAGGCGTGAGGTGCCCTGTGGTGGATGACGGGCGACTTGCCGGCGAGGAGGACGATTTCACCCGATGGGACGAAACGATCTTCGACCGTTGCCTGAGCACCGGCTTCAATCCGTTCGGCAGCGGTCCGACGCCAATCTTCCTGCGGCACCGGGACGCAGAGGCGCCGGACGCCGATGCAAAGCCGTGCATGCCACCTGACACCGAAAATGCGAGGTGCTGATGTCGAACCGCCTGCCTGACTTGGCATTTGCTGCTGCGGCCGCTGCCTTGGGCATCGGCATCGTTTTCGTTTTTCGTTCGATGTATCTTGCCGAAGACATACTGCCTTTCGCGCAGGAGATGACGCTCATCTTCCTCGGCGCTGTCGTGACGATCATTCTGACCGCGGCGCTTCTCAATCGCCAGACCGATCTCGAGCTTCGCAAGGAAGGAAGGGTCATCATCCTCCAGCAGCAATGCGACATTTACATGGCCTGCATCGAGAAGGTCGCAGAGATCGTGGAAACCGCAAGGCACGATGCGAAGCTGATCGATGAACTGCGTGTTCTCAGCCACAAGCTGGCTGTGGTCGCGAGTGCAGGGGTCGTGTCCAGCTTCGAGCAGGTACTGGAGAGCTTGCAGTCCGGTTTTGCTGACGGCACGCTCTCGGACGGGGACGGAGAGGGCGTGATGAATGCCGTCGCCGATCTCACGATAGCGATGCGGTCGGACGTCCTGCACGCTGCTGCCTTTCCTTCGCAGAACACCGAACGCGCCGTTCGCCTGAATTCGAGGCGAATGGAAAAACTCGACGATCTCGAACGTCACCTTCTCGTATCCACCGACACCCGGGAGAACTGATATGCGCGGCCATAATCGCCCACCATTCCCGCCGAAAATTCCCGGAACCGATCTGCCATCCTGGGACGTGCCGACGGCAATCATCTACCGTCCTGCCCGTTCCGCGATGACATCGGCGCCTCGGCCCAACTACTGGGTCCTCGAGTTCGAGCCGTCCCGGCCGCCGCAGATCGAGCCGCTGATGGGATACACGTCCAGCGGCGATCCCTATCGTCCGATCCGGCTGAAGTTTCCGGATCGCGACAGCGCCGTGGACTTCGCAGAGCGGCAGGACTGGCATTATGTCGTGCGCGAGGACGCTGGGGGAGCCCGGATGGCGAACCCTTGGGCGGGTGAGACGCGCCACCGGCTGCACAGGGGCGTCGATGCCCCGGGAGCCTTCCGGGTCCCGTTCCGCCCCGATCGCCGCCTCTCAAGAGGCGTCCAGCATGAGAGCACGGCCGACCCGTCTACCAGCGACAGGGAGAGTTTCGATCCGGTCCTCGAAGCCTCGCTCGAATCCTTCCCCGCCTCTGATCCTCCGGCGTGGACGGGTGTGACAATTGCAAGAAAGACGACGGGATGACGGCCAGCTACATGCGCTCGGGGAAATGAGATGTTTCCATGGGCCGATACTGATCCACCCCCGTTGAATTGGTCCACCCTGAAGTATGTCTTTTGGCAGACAGGAGGACCGATATGCCGAAGAAGCGCCACAAGCCTGAAGAGATCGTCGCGAAGCTGCGCCAGGTCGATGTGCTGGTCTCGCAGGGGCAGCCCATGGCCGATGCGATCCGCTCGATCGGGGTGACGGAGGTCAGCTACTACCGCTGACGCCGTGAGTTTGGCGGGCTGAAGACGGATCAGGTGAAGCGGATGAAGGAGCTCGAGGCCGAGAACGCCCGGCTCCGCCGCGCCGTCGCGGACCTGACACTCGACAAGCTGATCCTGAAGGAGGCGGCTTCGGGAAACTACTGAGCCCCGCGCGTCGCCGCGCCTGCATCGACCATGTCCGGCTCGCTCTGAAGGTGTCGGAGCGGCGGGTCTGCCGTGTGCTCGGGCAGCATCGCTCGACACAACGTCGGATTCCGCACGGACGCGACGATGAGGAAAAGCTCATCGCCGATATCGTCGAGCTGGTCCGCCAATACGGCCGCTACGGCTATCGCAAGATCGCCGAGTTGTTGCGTTCGACGGCAGGCTGGGTCGTCAACGACAAGCGGGTTGAGCGAATCTGGCGACGCGAGGGGCTAAAGGTTCCGGCCCGGCAACCCAAACGAAGCCGGCTCTGGCTGGGAGACGGATCCTGCATCCGCCTGCGCGCCGAGCGGCCCAATCACGTCTGGTCCTACGACTTCGTCGAGGATCGTACCCATGACGGGAGAAAGTATCGCATGCTCAACATCATCGACGAGTTTACCCATGAATGCTTGGCCATCCGTATCGACCGAAGGCTGAAGGCGATCGACGTCATCGACGTGCTCTCGGACCTGTTCATCCTGCGCGGTCTGCCAGAGCATATTCGTTCAGACAACGGTCCCGAGTTCGTCGCCAAAGCCGTGCAGGATTGGATCAGCGCGGTCGGTGCCAAGACCGCCTACATCGCGCCCGGCAGTCCCTGGGAGAACGGCTTCATCGAGTCGTTCAATGCCCGGTTGCGCGACGAACTCCTCGACGGCGAGATCTTCTACACCCTCGCGGAGGCGAAGATCATCGTCGAAAGCTGGCGGCGGCACTTCAACACCGTGCGCCCGCACGGCTCGCTCGGCTACAAGCCGCCGGCTCCAGAAGTCTTCGTGCCCGCCATGGCCGCACGGGCGGCTGCGCAACCCGGATCAGCTACGCCGCCCGCGCTGGCGTCGAGGCCTGACGTCCCCCCATCGCTTT
>NZ_NKUI01000103.1 GCF_014845115.1 Methylorubrum zatmanii
GGCGGAGGCCGCCATGCTCGGCGGTCTGGTGCAGGCGCCCTCCCGGCTCGCGCCCAACCGCAACCTGAAGGCGGCGCAGGCGCGCGCCGTCCAAGTGCTCGCGGCCATGGAGGAGCTCGGTTTCGCCAAGCCGGCGGATGTGAAGCTCGCCCTCGCCCAGCCGGCGCGGCCCGCCTCGACCCGCGGCGGCGGCTCGCCGAACTATGTCGCCGACCTCGTGATGGATGTGCTCGACGACTTCCTGCCGAAATTCGACGAGGACATCGTCGTTTCCACCACCGTGGATGCCGGCTTCCAGGCGGCGGCCGAGAAGGCCCTCACCGACGAGCTGAACGCGAAGGGCGCCCGCTACAACGTCGCCCAGGGCGCGCTCGTCTCCATGCGGCCGGACGGGGCGATCCGGGCGCTGGTGGGCGGACGCGATTACGCCCAGAGCCAGTTCAACCGCGCCACCACCGCCAAGCGCCAGCCGGGCTCGGCCTTCAAGCCCTTCGTCTACCTCGCCGCCGTCGAGCGGGGCCTGACGCCCGACACCATGCGCGAGGATGCGCCGGTGCGCATCGGCAACTGGGCGCCGGAGAACTACTCCCATAATTATCGCGGCGCGGTGTCCCTGCGCGAGGCCCTGGCGCTCTCGCTGAACACGGTGGCGGTGAAGCTCGGTCAGGAGGTCGGCCCGAAAGCGGTGGCGCAGACCGCCCAGCGGCTCGGCATCTCCTCCCCGCTCCAGGCCAATGGCTCGATCGCGCTCGGCACCTCGGAGGTGACGCCGCTCGAACTGGTCGGCGCCTATTGCGCCTTCGCCAATGGCGGAACCGGGGTGATCCCTTACGTCATCGCCAACATCAAGAGCGCCACCGGCACGGTTCTCTACAAGCGCGGCGAGGGCGGGCTCGGCCGGGTGATCGACCCGAATGCGGTCGGGATGATGAACGCCATGATGCACGACGTGTTCACCATGGGCACGGCGCGCAAGGCGGACATTCCCGGCTGGGAACTGGCGGGCAAGACCGGCACCAGCCAGGATTTCCGCGACGCGTGGTTCGTCGGCTATTCCGGCAGCCTCGTGACCGGAATCTGGCTCGGCAACGACGATGGCGAGCCCACCAAGAAGGCCTCGGGCGGCAACCTGCCGGCGGATATCTGGAAGGCCTACATGACGACGGCCCTGAAGGGCGAGAAGCCGGTCGGCCTGCCGGGCATGAATCGCTGGCGCGCTCCCAGGCCCGAGGCGCCCGCCGAGCCGCGCGACAGCGGCCCCGGCGGCCTGATTGGGGCGCTGCTCGGCGAGCCGGAGCAGACGGCCTCCGCCCTCCCCCCGCGGCCCGTGCCCGGCGCGCGGGAACGGGGCCCGAGCCGGGACGACCGCAACTTCCTGGAGAAGCTGTTCGGCGTCGGCGAGTAGCCGGTTTCCGAAAATACCCGGCGGGCTGGGGTAGAGCGTCCCGCCGGAAACGGTCGAGCGGTTTCGTGAACGGCGCGAAGCCTGCATGCGGCAGGGCGCCACATTCGCGCCACGTTGCGGGCATGAGCCTGCGGCATCCCGGCCGCCGAGAGAGGGAGCCCGCGTGTCGACCCGTCTGCCCGATCCCCATCCGCAAGGCCTCCGGGCCGTGTATGGGACGGGCGCTACCTCGCCCGCCGGTGATCGGAGCCGAATCTGATGCTGCCGCACCATCGCTGGTTCTGGCTCCTGATCCTGCTCGCTGCGGGCGGGGCCGGGCTTCTCTACAACGTCATCTTCGCGGGCGGGCAAACCCCGGCGGCGGGCTTCACCTACGGTCTCTGCGTGGGCATCGCTGCCCTCGCCTTCGATCGCGGCGTGCTGCTCGCCGGGGTCCAGTCGCGGATCCGGCGCCTGCCGGCCGGACTCTACGTCGTCGCGGCGGAACTCTCCTACGTGGCGATGATCGTCGTCGGGACTGCGCTCGGCGGCTTCGTCGTCTGGCTGCTCGGCCTGACCCAGGACAGCTTGTCGGAAGCGGTGCGCACCACGCCGCGGGTGCTGGCCTACGCGCTGGCGGTCTCGGCGCTGCTCGTCTTCGTGATCCGCATGCGCGACCTGATCGGCGGCGAGGTGTTCATCAACTTCCTCGTCGGGCGCTATCACCGCCCGGTCGAGGAAGAGCGGATCTTCCTGTTCCTCGACGTGGTGGGTTCCACCGCCTTCGCCGAGAACCACGGGGATCTGCGGGCGCAGGAATACCTGAGCGCCGTCTTCGCCACCCTCGCCGAGCCCGTGCGCCGCTTCCACGGCTCGACCGACGATTATATCGGCGACCTGGCCATGATCACTTGGCCGATGGAGCGCGGCCTGAAGGATGCGCGCTGCGTCGAGTGCCTCTTCGCCGTGCGCGCGCGCATCGAGGCGGAGGCGGAGGCCTGGGAGGCTCGCTTCGGCACAGTGCCGCGCCTGCGGGCAGGCATTCACGGTGGCCCGGTGGTGACGGCGGAAGTCGGGGTCGACCGGCACAAGATCGCCTATTTCGGCGATGCGGTGAACGTGGTCGCCCGGGTCGAGGCCCTGTGCCGGCCCCTCGGAGTCGACACCCTGATTTCCGAGGATCTGCTGTCGCGCCTGCCGCGCCTGCCCGAGGGCGTCACCGTCCGCCCGCTCGGCACCCATGCCCTGCGCGGCCGGGGGCAGCCCCTCTCGGTGGCCACCCTCGAACGCCAGCCGGCGGCATCCCTGTCCCAGGACGTGCCGCCTCGGCTGGCCGTCGCACCTTAGGGCGCTTTCCGGCGTCGTGATGCAGGTCGCCGCTCAGCCGGCCCGAAGCAGCAGCAGGATCGCCGCGATCGTCATGACGATCAGGGTCGCGAGAATGCCGCCGCCGCGGCAGGCGAACTGGCGCGGGGAGTTCGCCGGCGCGAGCATGCCGATCGGATGGAGGATGCGGGCGATCACCAGCACGATCAGCAGGCCCCGAACCCAACCATGCGATCCGCCGCCCGCCTCGTAGAGCGCGATCAGCAGCAGGGTGAGCGGCACATATTCCTGGAAATTGCCGTGGGAGCGGATGCGCCTCTGAAGCGAGTCCTGTCCGCCATCCCCGAACAGGACGCTGCCGCTGAGCCGTCCTCCGATCACCCAGCCGGACAAGCCGGCATAGATCAGGCCCAGGATCGCTGCGTAGAAGGCTGTCGTCGTCGGAAACATCACAGCGAAGAACTCCGGTGAAGCGTCGGTTCAGGGGTTGACGCGGAGGGCGGACACGGCGTCGCCCGCGTGAGGGGCGAATGTCGTCGGCGCTTCGCACAAGAGGATTATGCGCGCCTTGTTCCGCCCTACACGCAATTGGGAACCGTGATCCCACTCGATCCGCCGGCCTCATGTTCCTCCGCTTGATCCCTTCGGAATGGCGGATGGCGTCGTCGCTCGGACGCCGCGCGGGTTCGCCGATCCTACACCGGTCCAGGGCATCCTTCACCACGCTGGAACTTATAGACCGTCAGATGTTGCGGTCAGGCTTTGCAATCGGGCATGCGGACCGGGCTGAACCGCGACGCGGCGGTGTGAGAGGGGGTGCAGGTGGATGGCAAGCTGATCGCGGTGGCCAATATGAAGGGCGGCGTCGGCAAGACCACGACCGTGGTCATGCTCGCCGAGGCCTTCGCTGCGGATGGGGCTCGGGTTCTGGTGATCGATCTCGATCCGCAGGCGAGCGTGTCCGTCTGTCTGGCGGGCGACCGGCTGCTGGGTGAGATGATCGCCCGCGGGCGCACCCTTGAGGCCTATCTCGCGCTCAAGCTCATCACCCGCCACAAGCCGGACCTGCGGGCCCGCATCCAGCCCGGCATCAGCCTGACCATCCACAAGAATGCGCCGCTCTCGCTCTCGCTGCTCCCCTCCGGCCCGCATCTGCGCCTCGTGGAGCGCGAGATCCTGTACGAGCTGACCGAGCGGAAATTCTCGATGCACGCCATCGAGGACAGGCTGTGGACGATCTTTCAGGACGATTTCGTGCCGCTGGCCAAGAGCTACGACTACGTCTTCTTCGATTGTGCGCCGGGCATCTCGCCGATGACCGAGGTGGCGGTGCGCGCCTCCGACCTCGTCCTCGTCACCTCGATCCCGGATTTCCTGTCCACTTACGGGCTCAACGCTTTCGTCGAGACGATCTGGCGGCGCTCCAGCCGGCAGGCGAGCCAGATCGCCCCGAAGAGCGCGCCGCACGTCCTCGTCACCCGCTTCCAGGCCCAGGTCCGGCAGCATCAGCAGACCTTGGCTCGCCTTCAGGCGGAAGCGGAGGCCGAGGATGCCGGCTTCAAGCTTCTCGAAACCCGTATCCCGCAGGCGGCGGCCCTGGCCGACGCGCTGGTTCCCAGCCCCGGCGCGCCACCGACCTTTTCCGCCAAATACGGCGCCCATGTTCCGAGTGTGTTGATTCCCCTCGTCGCGGAAGTGAAGGACATCCTCCATGGCTCTTGATGTCGACGGCAACGCGGTGATGCAGGCGATTGCCTCCGCGCCGGAGGCGTTCCCCGACATCCGCGCCGAGATCCCCAGGGCGGCCCGCGCCCTGGTCGTGAAGCAGCTGAAGGCACGCAGCCTGCGCGTGGCGTCCCTGCGCCTCATCCGCGAGGTGCTCGGCACCGAGAGCTTCGCCCTGATCGCCGATGGCATGAGCGAGGGGGAGGTGAAGGGACTCGTGACCCGCCTCGATCCTCACCACCCTTCCCTGAAGACGGCGACACCGGGTTGGCACCGCCACCGCCTGGCCGCCCTGGCTGCGGGCGACGCCCCCTTCCGCAAGGGCGAGGAGCGCGTCGAGGCGGGATCGCAGCCGGTTCCGGCGGCCGAGGCGCAGCCGGAGCGCGCCCTCGGTAGCCGCCCCTTCGCCGCGATCTGGGACGGCAAGGATCACGATCCGCCCGCTGGCCGGGAGGACCGGGACAAGAAGGGGAAGTCCAAGAAGGACAAAGCCGAAAAGGCCAAGAAGAAGGGCTGATACGGGATCCGCGCTGACGCTCGCGATGACCGAGCGCGGCAAATCCCGAGGCGATCGACCAGACACGGTATGAAGCGTCGACCTTCAGCGAGCGATCGGGCCGCGGCCTACCGCTCGTCCGGGAACAGGACCGCATAATCCTCTTCGAGGGCGGACAGCCGGCCTTGGCCTTCCAGTACGGCGACCCGGTGCTGGCGCACGACGCCGAGCAGGCCGTCGGCCATCTCCGCCTCGCCGCAGAGTCGCGCACGATCCGAGATCCGGGACAGCTGCTCGGCCATCAGGCTGTCGATTCGGATCCCCTCCGTCAGCATCCGCATCAGGCTCAGCATGTCGTCGCGGGCGGGCAGGGATCGCTGGGGTCTCGGAGGTTCTCGGTCTGTCACGGTGCTCGCAGAGATCTCGCCAACAACGCGGATCAGGCTGGCGGCACACTCTGTCGGCGGCTACCGCATAGGATAGGAACGCCGCGCTTTTCCCTCGCGCGAGCCATGCATTCTCAGCTTGGCGCGGGATGCCTCTTCCCGCCGGGATCGCACAGACGAAAAAGGGGCCGCCTCGCGGCGACCCCTCTGCCATCTCTCGCTGGGAGCCTGGACTTAGAAGTCCATGCCGCCCATGCCGCCGCCCGGCATGGCCGGAGCGGGGCTGTCCTTCTTCGGCGCGTCGGCGACCATGGCTTCCGTGGTCACCAGCAGGCCGGCGACGGAGGCCGCGTCCTGCAGGGCGGTACGGACCACCTTGGCCGGATCGACGATGCCGGCCTGGATCATGTCGACATACTCTTCGGTCTGGGCGTTGAAGCCGAAGGTCTCCGAGGAGGTGTTGTCGGTGATCTTGCCGACCACGATCGAGCCCTCGACGCCCGCGTTCTGGGCGATCTGACGGATCGGGGCCTCAAGCGCCTTGAGGACGATCTTGATGCCGGCCTGGACGTCCGGAACGTCGGACTTCAGCTCGGCGACCGCCTTCTTGGCGCGGAGCAGAGCCGTGCCGCCGCCGGGGACGATGCCCTCTTCCACCGCAGCGCGGGTGGCGTTGAGCGCGTCGTCGACGCGGTCCTTCTTCTCCTTGACCTCGACCTCGGTCGCGCCGCCGACGCGGATCACCGCGACGCCGCCGGCGAGCTTGGCCAGTCGCTCCTGGAGCTTCTCACGGTCGTAGTCCGAGGTGGTCTCCTCGATCTGCGCCTTGATCTGGCCGACGCGGGCCTCGATGTCGGCCTTCTCGCCGAGACCGTCGATGATCGTGGTGTTCTCCTTCTCGATGCGGACGCGCTTGGCGCGGCCGAGCATCGGCAGGGCGACGTTCTCGAGCTTGATGCCGAGATCCTCGGAGATGGTCTGACCCTTGGTGAGGATCGCGATGTCCTCGAGCATCGCCTTGCGGCGATCACCGAAGCCCGGAGCCTTCACGGCAGCGACCTTGAGGCCACCGCGCAGCTTGTTGACGACGAGGGTGGCCAGAGCCTCGCCCTCGATGTCCTCGGCGATGATGAGGAGCGGCTTGCCGGTCTGCACCACGGCCTCGAGGACCGGCAGCATCGGCTGCAGCGAGGAGAGCTTCTTCTCGTGGATGAGGATGTAGGGATCCTCGAGCTCGGCGACCATCTTCTCCGCGTTCGTGACGAAGTACGGGGAGAGGTAGCCGCGGTCGAACTGCATGCCCTCGACGACGTCGAGTTCCGTGTCGGCGGTCTTGGCCTCCTCGACGGTGATGACGCCCTCGTTGCCCACCTTCTGCATGGCGTGGGCGATCATCTCGCCGATCTCCTTGTCGCCGTTGGCGGAGATCGTGCCGACCTGGGCGACCTCTTCGGAGGAGGCGACCTTCTTGGCGCGGTTCGTGATGTCCTTGACGGCGGCCTGGGTGGCGAGGTCGATGCCGCGCTTCAGGTCCATCGGGTTGATGCCGGCGGCGACGAACTTGGCGCCCTCGCGGACGATGGCCTGGGCCAACACGGTCGCGGTGGTGGTGCCGTCACCGGCGATGTCGTTGGTCTTCGAGGCCACTTCGCGCACCATCTGGGCGCCCATGTTCTCGAACTTGTCGGCGAGCTCGATCTCCTTGGCGACCGTCACACCGTCCTTGGTGATGCGGGGGGCGCCGAAGCTCTTCTCGATGACGACGTTGCGGCCCTTGGGGCCGAGGGTGACCTTGACGGCATCCGCGAGGATGTCGACGCCGCGCAGCATCTTGTCGCGAGCGTCGGCGGAGAAACGAACGTCTTTCGCTGCCATGTGAGTACCTGCCTCAAATGAGAGTGTCGGAAAGCCCTGAAGCCGGCGCGAGGCGGCCTCGAAGGGCGGTGGGACGGGCGGCTGCCTTAGGCGGCGACGACGCCCATGATGTCGGATTCCTTCATGATCAGGAGATCCTGGCCGTCGATCTTGACCTCGGTGCCGGACCACTTGCCGAACAGCACCCGGTCGCCGACCTTGACGTCGAGGGCGTTGACGCGGCCCTGCTCGTCACGGGCGCCCGGACCGACGGCGACGATCTCCCCCTCCTGCGGCTTCTCCTTGGCGGTATCCGGGATGATGATGCCGCCCTTCGTCTTCTCTTCGCTCTCGATGCGGCGGACGACGACGCGGTCGTGCAGCGGACGGAACTTCATGAGCTGCCCTCTTGCTTCAGAATGGCGGTTGGTCTTCATGCGGCCGGGAACCGGCCGCGCTCCACCCTGTTTGTTAGCACTCCTAAGGAGTGAGTGCTAACGACGGCCGCGAGATAGGCGCGCGCCGTTTGCGAGTCAAGGCGCAGCTTTTCCCAGGCTGCGGCGTTTCTGCACGAATTTTTCCAGCGATCCGAATACCGGGGAAAAGCCGTCCCGATGATCAGCCTGCACGGGCCGCAAGGGGCGGTCGATCACGGTGGCTCGGGGAGCGACGGGAGCCTGCCGGCGCAGACCGTCTGGATCGATCTGAACGATCCGACCGCCGAAGAGGCAGCGAAGGTCGAGCGGACGACGGGCATTCGCATCCCATCGCGGTCGGCTCTGAGCGAGGTCGAATCGTCGAGTCGCCTGCGCCGCAACCGGGACGGACTCTCGCTCTCGACGCCGATGGTCACCTTCGACCGTTCGGATTTCAGCCTCAAGCCCCTCGGCTTCCTGCTCACCGCCGATCATTTCGTGACCGTGCGCTACCACGACATGCGGGCGTTCGCGGCGGTGCGCAAGCGTGTGGATGACGGGGACGGCGACGGCAGCACCAGCACGCGGATGTTCCTGCTGGTGGTCGAGGAGTTGGTCGACAACCTCGCCGACCTGCTGGAGGAGATGTCGGGCGACCTCGACAATCTGTCGACCCGCATCTTCGACTTCGATGCCGGCGCCCGGCCCGGCGCCCGCAAGGGCGACGCCACCGCCCCGAAGCGTCGCGACCTCGCGCTGCGCCGCCTTCTCCGTTCGGTCGGGCGCCACGGAAAATCGCTTGCCAAAGTCCGCGCGAGCCTGCTCGGCCTCGGGCGCATCACCGCCTTCGTCAAGAACGAGTGCGATCAGGCTCTCGGTGAGGACGACCTCCCCCGCTTCGACACCCTGGGGCAGGACATCGCCTCGCTCGACGAATTCGAGACCCGTCTCTCCGACACCGTCCAGTTCCTGCTCGACGCGACGCTCGGGCTCATCAACATCGAGCAGAACAACGCCTTCCGCGTTCTCACCGTCGTGTCGGTGGTCGGCGTGCCGCCGACGCTGGTGGCCTCGATCTACGGCATGAACTTCAAGCACATGCCCGAACTCGACTGGGCCTATGGCTATCCGTATGGACTCGCGCTGATCGCCGTCTCGGCCGTTTTGCCGCTCGTCTTCTTCCGTGTGAAGGGGTGGCTGTGAGGTTGGGGAGGCATCAGATCGCGACGAATGCGCAGAGCATTCAGTTGAGGTATTTCTTAAATTATTTGACGGTCGTTTTGCGCGATCTCGAGTTGAATTGTTGTAAATATTTCCAAAAATTTCTAAGAATTTGCGCTAGGCATATTGAAATAAAATCTATAACAACAGGTGTTTATTGAGTTATTTTCGGCATTCATTGGTCCTGGCCACTCGATCCGGGTGCTTGCAATCGTCCGATAACAATCTAGAGTTCGATAATCAAATCCTTTCGAGTGCTGATTCTGGCTTGGATCGTATTTCGGGCGGAGGGTCGAACGATGGAGATACCGGATTTCGTCAAAACGATTTTGAGATCCGCGGCGCCCACCCTTCTGACCGCACTCGGCTTGCCGCCGCCCTTCAGCACGATTGCGGCTTCCGTCGTGTCGGGCGTGCTGGACAAGTACTTACCGGAGCCTGCCGCGCCCGCTGCCGATCCGGCGCAGCCGAAGCCGCCGCTGTCCCCGGCCCAGGTCAAGGACATCGTTCAGTCCAATGCCGGCAATCCGCAGCTCATCTTCGATCTGAAGAAGGCAGAGATGGAACTGCGGCAATACGAGATCAACGCAGGGATCCGCTTCGCCGAGATCGAGGTCGAGGACCGCAAAAGAGCCGGCGATTTCCAGCAGGCGACAGGTTTGGCGCTTCGGACGTTCAATGCCGGCATGACGATCGTCGGGATCGCGATCGTCGGCATGTTCCTGATGATCGCCGGGTCTCTCTACGTCGCACTCGGCAAAATCGAACTCGATCCGAACAAGGCTCAACTGACGACCGCGGCCTTCGGGCTGATCGGAACCGCCGTCGGCTTCATCAACGGCATCGCCGCGACGATCGTGTCGTTCTACTACGGCAGCAGCCAGGGCTCGAAGGAGAAGAGCGACGTCATCTCCGCAGCCGTCCGCAACCTGGGCGAGGGCATCGAGCGGGTAGCCGCACGCGAAGCGGTTCCTTACGCGGGGGCTCCTGCCGCCGACGCGGCTGCTCAGACCGCTCCGATCGGCGCATCCGATGCGCTTCCCTTGGAGCCCGCCAAGCCGGCCGATGCGGACACCCTCCGTGAGGCGCTCGATGGGCTGACGAAGCCCCATCACCTCTTTCCGGAGAGCGTGAACTGGGCCCTGCAGAAGCAGGGAATCGCCATCGACGGTGCCGCGCCTCAGGGCACCTACGGACAACCGGTGACCGTCGGGAAGATCTGGACGCGATACGGCGAGGTCTGCGCCGCCAATGCCCGCACCTACGGCGTACCGGTCGAATTGATCGTGGCGACGATCGCCGCCGAGAGTTCGGGCGATCCGAACGCGCGGCGCCGGGAACCGCGAGTCAACGACGAGAGCGTCGGACTGATGCAGACCCTCGTTCAGACGGCGCGCGGTGCACTCGGCCGCCGGACGCTCAAGGCCGACGACCTGCTCGATCCGGCAACCTCGATCGCCGCCGGCACGGCCTACATCGCGCAGCAGCGCGTGCAGACGCATTTCGATCCTCCGCTGGTCGCGGCGGCCTACAATGCCGGTTCCCTGCGCCGTGACGACGGAATCAAGAATCGCTGGCGGATCTATTGCTACCCGGCGGGGACGGGCCAGCATATCGACCGCTGGATCGGCTGGTTCAACGACTGCATGCTGCTCTCGGCCAAGGATGGCTGGGGGTCTGGAGGCACGCCGAGCTTCGCCGTCGCGCTCGGTGCCGCCACCGGTGTCGCGAGGCCGTTCATCAGCAAATCCGGCGCGGACTACCCGCCCCTCCCGAACTTCCGTCCGCTGAAGGACACGGCCGCGCGTCAGGCCCTGTTCGGAACCTTCGCCTACGTCCTCGATCCGCAGCCGAACAATCCGGAGCATATCAGAATCACGGACGGATGGGACGCGCATGAGATCGTGAACGTAACCGTCTCTGCCGGGAGCGTCGCGGGTCGGCCGGGGCCGTTCGCCTTTCCCTTCAACCGCAGGGCGGCGCCGCAATTGCAGGCGCTCTGGGCCGAGTGGGAGCGGGAGGGGCTTTTTGATCGCATCCTAACGTTCGACGGCAGCTTCGTGCCGCGCCTCATCAGGGGATCGAAGGCATCGCTCAGCTGTCACGCCTTCGGAGCGGCTTTCGACATCAATGCCGCTTTCAACCCGCTCAACCAGATGCCGCCGCTGGCCGGCAAGAAGGGATCGGTGCGCGAACTCGTCGAGATCGCCAACAAGCACGGCTTCTTCTGGGGCGGCCATTTCCGTACGCGTCTCGACGGGATGCACTTCGAGGTCTCGAAGCTGTTGTAGGACCGGGCACCGGCATGGGCTACGGGGCAATGGGCTACGGGGCAGAGGACCGGCGAAGCCCGGCTTTCAGCCCCGACGGGCCCGTCCGGGTGTTCAGGCTTTTTTCGGCTCTCGCCGCAAATCTGCCGTCGCGCGCTCCGAACGGACGGCAGACCCCGAGCGGGACCGATCATCCATGGCCGTCATCGCCGCCTTCGTCCTCAATGCCGGGCTGAACTTCGTCCTCGGCATCGCCATCGCCCGGATGCTCGGGCCGGCGGATTTCGGCCGCTTCGCCCTCGCGACGGCGGGGGCGGTGGTGCTCAACACCCTGCTGTTCGAATGGCTGCGGCTCTCGGCGACGCGTTTCTATTCGGCGCGGGTGCGCGAGGCCGAGCCCTGGATCCGCCAGGGGCTCGACCGGGCCTACGCCGTCGTCGCCCTCGCCCTGTTCGCCGCCGCCGCCCTCTGCGCCGGGCTCGGGCTCGCCGTCGATCCGACGCCGGAGGGTCGTCTGGTCATGACCGCCGGCACCATGGTCGCGGCCATCGGTATCGGCCTGTTCGACTATCACGCGGCGCTCGCCCGCGCCCGCTTCATCGGCGGCGCCTATCTTCGGCTGGTGGTGTGGAAGAACGCCCTCGCCTTCGTGCTGATGGCCGGCACTGCCTGGCTGTTTCCCCAGCCGGTCTGGGTGCTGATCGCCGGGGGGATGAGCCAGTTTCTGGCGGTGCTGCCCCTGCGCAAGATCCTCGGGGACGCGCCCGCCCTCCCCCATGGCCGGGGTCGTGAGACCCTGCGCCTGTTCGCGGTGTACGGCCTGCCTCTGATCGCGGCCAACGCCGTCTACCAGATCATGCCGTTCCTCAACCGCAGTGCCATCGCCGGCACGGCCGGCTTCGCCGAGGCGGGCTATTTCGCCCTCGCCGCCGATCTCGGATCGCGGGCCTTCTCGACGCTGGGTGCCGCCCTCGATCTGCTGCTGTTCCAGATCGCCGTGCAGGCGGAGGAGCATCACGGCCGCGAGGCGGCGGAGGCGCAGGTGTCGCGCAACATCGCCGTGGTGGTGGCGCTGCTCCTGCCCTGCGCGGCGGGCTACTGGGCGGTGACGCCCGCGCTCCAGGCGCTGATCGTGCCCGAGGCCTTCCGGGGGCCGTTCGCGGATTACACCGACCTGTTGATCCCGGGGCTGTTCTGCCTCTCGATGATGAACTTCGCCCTCAACCCGATCTTCCAGATCCGGCGGCGGACGGGCCCGGTGGTGGCCGCCGCGCTGCTGGGGCTCGCCGTCAATGGCCTCGGCCTCCTGCTCCTGCCCCGGCTGATGGGACCGATGGGCGTCGCCGTCGCCCAGACGCTGGGCCTCGTCGCGGCGGTCGTCCTGCTCGGCGCCCGCGCCCTGAGCGGCCGCAACCGCCTGCGCCTGCCGGGACGCGACCTCGCCCTCACCGCCGGTGCCTGCCTCGCCATGCTGCTGACGGTCCTGCCGTTCCGCGGCCTGGAGCCGCTGCTCGCCCTGCCGGCCTGCATCGGCGCAGGCGTGCTGGTCTACGGCGCGCTCGTCTGGTTCCTCGATATCGCCGGACTGCGCAGCACGGTGCGGGAGCGGTTCCCGAAGCGGCTGCCGGCGGTGGTCCGGTAGGAGGGGCTCAAGCCCGGCCCGTCAAGTCCGGCGTGTCGCCTCCCGCTTGCCACGCCCGCTCAATCGGGGTTTGGTCCGGCCGGTTGAGAAAAATGTCCAGAAGAAGCCTGGGACGGAAACGATGACCACATACGCGCCGGCCAGCGAGCAGGAGGCGGCCGCCATCGTGGCGCAGGCCGCCGGCCGGTCGGAACCGCTGCGTCTCGTCGGCGGCGGCACCAAGGCCGCGTTCGGCCGCCCGCCCCAGGACGAGGCGACGCTCTCGGCCGCCGGCCTCACCGGGATCACCCTGTACGAGCCGGCGGAGATGGTGGTCGCGGCCCGTGCGGGGACGCCGCTCGCCGAGGTCGAGGCGCTGCTCGCCGGGCGGGGGCAGATGCTGCCGTTCGAGCCGATGGACCACCGCCCGCTCCTCGGCTCCAGCGGCGAGCCGACCTTCGGCGCCGTGGCGGCGGCCAACAATTCCGGTCCGCGCCGGATCAATGCGGGCGCGGCCCGCGACAGCCTGATCGGCGTGCGTTTCGTCAACGGCAGGGGCCAGCCGATCAAGTCCGGCGGGCGGGTGATGAAGAACGTCACCGGCCTCGATCTCGTGAAGCTGATGTCCGGCTCCTGGGGGACGCTCGGCCTTCTGACCGAGGTCACCTTCAAGGTGCTGCCGGTGCAGGAGCGGGTGGCGACCCTGGTGCTGGCGGGGCTCGTCGACACGGAGGCGGTGGAGGCGCTCTCGGCGGCTCTCGGCTCACCCTTCGAACTGACCGGTGCCGCCCACCTGCCGGCGGGCATCGCCGGGCCCGAGCCGCGCACCCTGATGCGCGTCGAGGGCTTCGCCTCATCGGTGGGCTACCGCCTCGGCGAGCTGCGCCGCCTGCTGCGGCGCCATGGGGACGCGCAGATCGTCGAGGGCGCGGACAGCGCCGCGCTCTGGCGGGCGGTGCGCGACGGCACCCCCCTGGCCGAGCCCCGCGAGGCCGCGGTCTGGCGCATCTCCACCGCTCCGACCCATGGGCCGGCGGTGACCGCCGCGATTGCGGCCGGCCGCCCCGCGCGCTGGTTCTACGATTGGGGCGGCGGCCTGATCTGGCTCGCCACCGATGCCTCCGACGATGCCGGGGCCGCCGTGATCCGTGCCGCGGTAAAGGCGGCGGGGACCGGCCATGCCACGCTGGTGCGGGCACCCGAGGCCACCCGCGCGGCGGTCCCCGTGTTCGAGCCGCTGCCCGAGCCGCTGATGCGGATCACCGCCGGGATCAAGGCGGCGCACGATCCGGCGGGCATCTTCAACCCCGGCCGGATGTATGCCGGAATTTGATCGCGGTTTCGTTGAGACCCTCGTCCTTTTCCAGCGAAGCCACGATCCGGTGGGCTGGAGCGATCGGTCGAAGCTGGACGGGGCGGGCCGTCTCGGAAGGTGCCCCATGCTGAAACTCGTGCTCTCGCTCGCGCTTCTGGGCGTGCTGGTCCTGATGGTGGTGCGGCGGCGGCACCTCACCATCCTGATGGGGGTCGCGAGCCTGATCGGCTCGGTCCTCGCCCTGATCTGGCTCCAGGATCTGGGGCTCCTGCCCGGCACCCAGGGGCCACTCACCCATGCGCGGCCGCAGACCCTTCAGGACATCCGCCGCTAAGGCGTCGCCGCGAAAGCGCGTCACCGGTTGGTGCGCGAAATGACCTGGGGGCCGAACCAACGCGATGGAACTCCGGCGGTTCTCGTGCGTCTGCCGCGGGAATGCCGGTCTCCACATCGAGGCCCGTCCGAGTGGAGCCCACCGTTGCGCAACCTTCTCCTTCTGCTGATCCTGCTCGCGGGTGGTTTCGTGCTGACGGCGATGTATATCGCGCCGGGTCAGCCCGAGCTGCGCGGCTGGTACGAGAGCCATGCCTGCGAGCATCTCGACCGGATCAGCCCGAAGATCTGCGAGCCGATCCGTGCCGCCAGGGGCGGCGAGCGCATCTGAGGTCACGCTTGCGCCGGGCATTCGACTGGTTTTTTCGCGATCGCCGGGACGGTCGGATCGTGATCGGCCAATGGCCGAACCTCCCGCTCTGGATCTTCGCCGTCGCCGCCGGCCTGGAATGGCTCGCCGAGGCGCTGATGCCCGGCCTGCCGGCTCCGCTGATCGCGGGCCTTCGGATCGTCGCCCTGGTGAGCCTCGCCATCTGGGCGCTCGATGAGATCCTCCGGGGCGTGAATCCCTGGCGCCGCTGCCTCGGTGCCGGCGTGCTGCTCGGGCTGATCGTCAGCCTCGCGGGCCGCCTGTGACCGCTTCCGCCCCATACGACCTTCTCGTCATCGGCGGCGGCATCAACGGAGCCGGTATCGCCCGCGACGCTGCCGGCCGGGGCCTGCGGGTGCTGCTCTGCGAGAAGGGCGATCTGGCCGAGCACACCTCGTCCGCCTCGACCAAGCTGATCCATGGCGGCCTCCGCTACCTCGAACGATACGAGTTCCGGCTGGTGCGCGAGGCCCTGGCCGAGCGTGAGCGCCTGATGCGGCTCGCGCCGCACATCGTCTGGCCCCTGCGCTTCGTCCTGCCGCACGATGCCGGCCTGCGCCCGGCCTGGATGCTGCGGCTCGGGCTGTTCCTCTACGACCACCTGAGCCGGTTGCGGGCCTTGCCCGGCTCGCGATCCCTGCGCCTGACCCGCGACGGCGTCGGCGCGCCGCTTCAGCCGCGGCTGACGAGAGGTTTCGCCTATTCCGATTGCTGGGTCGAGGACAGCCGCCTCGTCGTGCTCAACGCCCTCGACGCGGTCGAGAGGGGAGCGGTGCTGCGCACCCGGACGGCCGTGGAATCCGCCCGGCGCGAGGACGGTGCCTGGACCGCAACCCTCTACGATACCGTCACCCGCCGCCGGGACAGTGTGCGGGCCAAGGTCGTCGTCAACGCCGCCGGCCCCTGGGTCGGCCAGACCTTGCTGCAAACGCTCTCGGTCGAGGCACGGCCGAAGGTGCGGCTGGTCAAGGGCAGCCATATCGTGGTCCGGCGGCTCTATCCGGGCGACCAAGCCTATATCCTGCAGCAGCCCGACCGCCGCATCGTCTTCGCCATCCCCTACGAGCGCGACTTCACCCTGATCGGCACCACCGACGTGCCCTACGAGGCCGGTCCCGGTCCCGTCGGCATCTCGGTCGAGGAGACGCGCTACCTCTGTGCTTGCATCAACCGCTCCTTCGCCCGGTCCATCGGCCCGGACGACGTGGTGTGGAGCTTTTCCGGCCTGCGCCCGCTCTATGATGATGCGGCCGAGAGCGCCTCCGCCGTCACCCGGGATTACGTGCTCGATCTCGAGACGGAGGGACCGCCGGTTCTCTCGGTGTTCGGAGGCAAGATCACCACCTATCGCCGGCTCGCGGAGCACGTCCTGGAGAAATTGCGACCCCACCTGCCGGATTGGAAACCGGCTTGGACGGGGCAGACGCCGCTGCCCGGCGGCGATATGGAGGAGGCGGATTTCGACCGCTTCCTCCGGCGGGTCGCGGCCCAGTACCCGTTTCTCCCCGAAGCGACGGCCCGCCGCCTCGCCCGCGCCTACGGCACCCGTATCGCCCGCCTGCTCGGCGATGCGGCCTCGCTCGCCGATCTCGGCGAGACGTTCGGCGGCGATCTCAGCGCCCGCGAGGTCGATTACCTCGTGCGGGAGGAGCGGGCGCGCACGTCGGACGACATCCTCTGGCGCCGCTCGAAGCTCGGTCTGCGGACCACCCGGGACGAGGTCGCGCGGCTCGGGCGCTATCTCAGCGCGGCCGGTCTTCAGCGGCCGTAGACATCCTCGACCCGGATGATGTCGTCCTCGCCTGTATAGCTGCCGACCTGCACCTCGATCAGTTCGAGGGGGATCTTTCCGGGGTTGGTCAGCCGGTGCATCGAGCCGATCGGCAGATAGACCGCCTCGTTCTCATGCACGAGGAGGATCTGCTCGTTGAGCGTCACCTCCGCCGTGCCCTTCACCACGACCCAATGCTCGGCCCGGTGAAAGTGCTTCTGCAGCGAGAGCCGCCCGCCCGGTGTGACCATGATCCGCTTCACCTGGAAGCGTTCGCCGATATCGATGCGCTGGTACCAGCCCCAGGGCCGGTAGATCCGGCGATGGGCGTCCGCCTCCGGATGGGCCTTCTCCCGCAGGACGCCGACCAGATCCTTGACCTTGCCGGAATGGGCCTTCGCGGCGACCAGCACCGCGTCGGGGGTCGAGACGACCACCACGTCATCGAGCCCGACCACGGTGGTGAGCCCGTCGCCCTCGCTGTGCACGAGGCTGCCCGTCGTCTCCACCAGCTCGACCCGGCCGCGCACCGCATTGCCGTGGGCGTCCCGCTCCAGCACCTGCCAGACCGCGTCCCAGGTGCCGACATCCGACCACGCGAAGGACACCTTGAGCACCCCGGCACGGGTGGTGCGCTCCATAACGGCATAATCGATCGAGGTTTTCGGCGCCTGCGCGAAGGCGCTCGCTTCGAGCCGGATGAAATCGAGGTCGGTGGCGGCCTTCGCCAAGGCCCCTCGGGCGGCCTCCAGCACCTGCGGCGCATGGGCCTCCAGTTCGGCGATCATCACGTCGGCGCGGAACAGGAAATAGCCCGAATTCCACAGGGCGCCCTCCCCGATCAGCCGCTCGGCCCCGGCCGCGTCCGGCTTCTCGACGAAGCGCGCGACCCGGTGGAGATCGGGCGCGCCGGGGATGGCCTCACCCGTGCGGATATAGCCGTATTCGGTGGCGGCCCGGGTCGGCGTGATGCCGAGGGTCATGATCTGGCCGAGCCGGGCGCCGATGGCGGCCTGCTGCGCGGCCTGGGTGAAGGCGGCGGAATCCTCGATGACGTGGTCGGCGGCCATCACCAGCACCACCGTCTCCGGCCCCAGGCGGGCGCCGTGCAGGGCGGCCACCGCCACGGCGGCGGCGGAATCGCGCCGCTCGGGTTCGAGCAGGATGTCGGCGGCGATGCGGGCCTGCGCCAGCTGCTCGGCGACGATGAAGCGGGACTCGGCCGAGGCGATCACGGTGGGCCGGGCGAACACGCTGCCATCGGCGACCCGGCGGACCGTCGCCTGGAAGGTCGAGGTCTCGGGATCGACCAGCGGCGTGAACTGCTTGGGCATGCTCTCGCGCGAGGCCGGCCACAGCCGCGTGCCCGAGCCGCCGCACAGGATCACGGGCAGGATGTTTTCCCGACTCGCCTCGGCCATCGCCCCACACCGTTCGGAGGGCGTCCGACGGCGACGGCCGCAGACGCGAATAGACGTCGCCGTCTTAGCCGATCCGTCGAAGCGGCACCACGCGGGGGGCGATGCCGCCTGATATTCAGGTAAATTCGAACGAAAGCCGGGGGCTCCGAGACGGGATCCGCTCGATCGAAGCGGTTCCCGTCTCAGCAAGCCCGCGTGGCGCCTGAGCGAAGCCCGGATCCGCCATCCCGAAGGGATCGAACGGATCTGGCATGAGCCCCCGCCAGGATCGACACCGCGATTACTCGGCGGCCTGCCGCTCGCCGTAGCCGAGGCGCCCGTTGAGTTCGCCGAGGAGCTTCACGGCGGCCTCCGCGATCACGGTGCCCGGCGGGAAGATCGCCGAGGCGCCGGCGGCGTAGAGCGCATCGTAATCCCCCGGCGGGATCACGCCGCCGACCACGATCATCACGTCGTCGCGGCCCTCTTCCTTCAGGGCGGCCTTCAGCTCGGGCACCAGGGTCAGGTGGCCCGCCGCCAGGGAGGAGACGCCGACGATGTGGACATCGTTCTCCACCGCCTGCCGGGCGGCCTCGCCCGGGGTGGCGAAGAGCGGCCCGATATCCACGTCGAAGCCGAGATCGGCGAAGGCGGAGGCGATCACCTTCTGGCCGCGGTCGTGTCCGTCCTGGCCCATCTTGGCGACCAGGATGCGGGGCCGGCGCCCGTCATTCTCCTCGAAGGCCTCGACGAGGCCGCGAACCTTTTCGACCACCGGGGACATGCCGCCCACCTCCCGCTTGTAGACGCCCGAGATCGAGCGGATCTCGGCGCGGTGACGGCCCCAGGCCTTCTCCAAAGCCTCCGAGATCTCGCCGACCGTGGCCTTGGCCCGCGCCGCGTTCACCGCCAGTTCGAGCAGGTTGCCCTCTCCGTCGGCAGCCTGGGTCAGGGCGGCGAGCGCCGCATCGACATCGGCCTGGTTGCGCTCCGCGCGCAGGCGCTTCAGCTTCTCGATCTGGCGGGCCCGCACGTCGGCATTGTCGACCCGCAGCAGCTCGATCGCCATCTCGTCATCGGGCTTGTACTTGTTGATGCCGACGATGGTCTGGCGGCCGGAATCGATCCGCGCCTGGGCGCGGGCCGCCGCCTCCTCGATGCGCAGCTTCGGGATGCCCGCTTCGATCGCCTTGGCCATGCCGCCCAGCGCCTCGACCTCGCGGATATGCTCCCAGGCCCGCGCGGCGATGTCGTGCGTCAGCCGCTCGACATAATAGGAGCCGCCCCATGGATCGATGATCCGGGTGGTGCCGCTCTCCTGCTGCAGGAACAGCTGGGTGTTGCGGGCGATGCGGGCCGAGAAGTCGGTCGGCAGCGCCAGCGCCTCGTCGAGCGCATTGGTGTGCAGCGACTGCGTGCCGCCCTGCGTCGCCGCCATCGCCTCGATGCAGGTGCGGGTGACGTTGTTGAACACGTCCTGCGCGGTCAGCGACCAGCCGCTGGTCTGCGAATGGGTGCGCAGGGGCAGCGACTTGTCGCTCTTCGGCTCGAACTCCTTGACGAGCTTGGCCCAGATCAGGCGCGCGGCCCGCATCTTGGCGATCTCCATGAAGAAGTTCATCCCGATCGCCCAGAAGAACGACAGGCGCGGGGCGAATTGATCGATGGTCAGCCCGGCCGCAAGACCGGCCTTGATGTACTCGACGCCGTCGGCCAGCGTGTAGGCCAGTTCGAGATCCTGCGTCGCCCCGGCTTCCTGCATGTGGTAGCCGGAAATCGAGATCGAGTTGAACTTCGGCATGTTCTTCGAAGTGTAGCCGAAGATATCGGAGATGATCCGCATCGATCCCTTCGGGGGATAGATGTAGGTGTTGCGGACCATGAACTCCTTGAGGATGTCGTTCTGGATCGTGCCGGCGAGTTTCTCCGGCGGCACGCCCTGCTCTTCGGCCGCGACGATGTAGAGCGCCAGCACCGGCAGCACCGCGCCGTTCATCGTCATCGACACGGTCATCTCGTCCAGCGGAATGCCGGAGAACAGCGTGCGCATGTCGTAGATCGAGTCGATCGCCACGCCCGCCATGCCGACATCGCCGGAGACGCGGGGGTGATCCGAATCGTAGCCGCGGTGGGTGGCCAGATCGAAGGCGACGGAGAGGCCCTTCTGACCGGCGGCGAGGTTGCGCCGGTAGAAGGCGTTCGAATCCTCGGCCGTGGAGAAGCCGGCATATTGCCGGATCGTCCAGGGCTGGGTGACGTACATCGCCGGATAGGGCCCGCGCAGATAGGGCGGCAGGCCGGGATAGGTGTCGATGCCCTCGAGTCCTTCCCGGTCGTCAGGGCCGTAGAAGCCCTTCACCGGAATGCCTTCGGGCGTCATCCACGGCTCGGACACCGGCGGGGGCGGCGCCTTGAAGCCATCGGCCGCGAAGGCGACGGTGGCGAAATCGGGGATCCGGGAACTCATGGCGTCAGTCTCGGGGCTGTCAGGCGACGGTGATTTTTTTTGCGCGTTATAGGCAAGCCACCAAATGCGGCTATTGTCCATAAGGCCGTTCTCATCGGCCGCGCTTGCGCGCTCGGCTTGCCACGAGCTGGCGCCCCTGTGCGTCCCAGCGGACGCTCGGGCCCGGACCCGAGGGAGCGGCGAGCCAAGCCCGGCGCTGCGCGATGAGGTGGTCCAGGCGCGCGGCGCGCTCGTCCTTGCCTGTGCAGGGGCCGTCGCAGGTAAAATCGTGTGGTCCGGCCTCGCCGCCGAACAGGCTTGCGACGGCCAGCACGATTCCGACGACGGCGAGGAGGCCGAGCACCAACGCGGGCCATGCCAGCCCAAGGCCGACAGCCAGGGCGATGGCCAGTTTTCCGGCCAGGGTTCCGACGATCTTCGCTTTCACGAGGGCCCCGAAGGTGGCCGCAATCCCGAGGGTGCCGCGACCGAGGCGCAGGACAAAGCGACGGGCACGCTTGCGTCCGGCGAGGGTCTCGAGCCGGCGCAGCTCCCGCTCCATGCGGCGTCGCAGAGGGATCCGATCCTCGGCCTTGTCCGCCAGCACGCCCCCGCTCCGCTTCACCCGCACCGAATGTGCGGTGAGGCCCGTGCCACCGTCAAATCGCCGCTTTCCCCACTTCCCTGCAAGCTTGACCGCGGAACCGTTCGAGACTTGCTTCGAATGGAGCGGATCGAAGGGGGCGGGGATGGAGGCCGGGGGCAAGCGGGAGCCGAGCGCGGCACGCAACTGGCCCATCCTGGCCGGCTTCATCGCGGCCGAACGCCGGGTAGGCCTCCGCGCGGAGGCGCACGGACGGCTCGCGGCCTTCGCCTACGAATTTCTTCGCTTCGGGATCAAGCAGGGCTGGGCCTGCCTGTTCGGCGGCCTGATCTGCGCGCTTCTGATCGGCACCCACCTGTTCTACCCGGCCCAGGCGCCGCTCGGCCGCTACGATTTTCTGACGTTGGCGGCGGTGCTGATCCAGATCGCGCTGCTCAGCCTCGGTCTGGAAAGCTGGGAGGAGGCCAAGGTCATCGCGATCTACCACGTCGTCGGGACGGCGATGGAGGTCTTCAAAACCGGCGTCGGCTCCTGGATCTATCCGGAGGCGAGCCTCCTGCGCCTCGCCGGCGTGCCGCTCTTCACCGGCTTCATGTATGCCAGCATCGGCTCCTACATCGCCCGCGTCTGGCGCCTGTTCGATTTCCGCTTCACGCGGCATCCCCCCTTGGCGCCGACTCTGGTCCTGGCGGCGGCAATCTACGTGAACTTCTTCACGCACCACTACATCGCCGACATGCGCATGGTGCTGATGGTCGCGAGTGTCGTGCTGTTCGGGCCGACGACCGTGCATTTCAAGGTCTGGCGCACGCATCGGGCGATGCCGCTCGTGGTCGGCTTCGTCCTCGTCGCGCTCTTCATCTAGATCGCCGAGAATATCGGCACGGCGACCCGTGTCTGGCTCTATCCGAGCCAGGCGGCCGGCTGGTCACCGGTCTCGGCGGCCAAGCTCGGCGCGTGGTTCCTTCTGATGATCGTCTCTTACGTGCTGGTCACGCTGGTGAACCGCCCCGAGCCGATGCCGGAGACCGTTCCGGCATCCGGTGATCCGGGCGCCACGCGCGCAGCGGCTTGAGACGGATCGATCAGTTCACGTAGGTGCGGATCCAGTTCGGGGAGAGGATCTCGCCCTCCTCCGTGATGATCCAGGGCTGCTGCGAGGGATCGCCGAGGGCCCCCTTCGCGGCGGCGAGCGCCTCGCGCAGGGTGTCGTAGCGCTCCGGCTGCGCCAGGGGGGACGAGGCCGGCAGGGTGCGCCAGATCGTCAGGTCTGCAGGTCGTTCGAGAGCTTCGGTTTCCATTTCTTGCTCTTCCTGTTCGAACCGTGTCCGTCCGCAGAGGACCGCCGCGACGACTGACGCCGCCGGGCCGGTAAGTTCAAAGTTCTAGGGCGATCGAAGCATCACTGGGGCGGCTTTGCGATCAATTCGAGTGCTCGACAGCCAATCGGTCACCGTTTCGTCGCAGTCCTTTGCCTGAACCTTGCCTTAGTTTTGCCAAGGATTGATCCAGGGGCCCCGCCGAGGTTCTTTCATCAGTGTGAAGAGAGTGCGTACGAAACAGTATGCAATTGGTTACTCTCTGCAAGGCCATCCCACCGTGCGGTGTCGCACCCCGCTCGGCCGCTTTGGAAAGCGGGGATTTGTTGACCGGAGGCCACACCGGACCCAGCTAAGTCATTCTCGCCACACCCCCGCTTGAACCATCGCGACGATGACGACGATCGGGAATATGGCGAAGGGAATCTGAACGTGGCCTGTGCCGCTGCCCGGCCGCACACGCTGTCGAGAGCTGGGCAAGAATTGGAATCGTCCGTGCCGGATCGTTTCGTGCGGGTCGCCTTGGGCGTGACGCTGGGCCTGCTGATCGCCTTCGTGGCGCAGCCCTACATCCTCGCCTTCCTCTATTCGGCGGAGGCCCCCCGCCCGGTGACCGCCCGGGGCGACCTCTCCGCGGCCGAGCGGACCACCGTCGATCTGTTCGCCCGCGCCGCGCCGTCCGTGGTCCACGTCTTCGCTCAGGCCGCGGCGCAGGGACGCGCCCTGATGGAGCCGGACGACGAATTCGGCCAGGGGCCGGGAGACGGGCAGCAGCAGGGCTCCGGCACCCAGACCGGTACCGGCATCGTGTGGGATGCGGCCGGCCACGTCGTCACCAACAACCATGTGGTCGAGGCCGCCACCAAGGGCGGCGGCTCGATCTCGGTCCGTCTCTCCTCCGGCGAGGTGGTGAGCGCGCGGGTGGTCGGCACGGCGCCGAGCTACGACCTCGCCGTGCTCCAGCTCGGACGGGTGGCCAAGATGCCGCCGCCGGTCGCGGTCGGCACCTCCGCCGATCTCAAGGTGGGACAGGCAGCCTTCGCCATCGGCAACCCGTTCGGCCTCGACCACACTCTCACCACCGGCGTCATCAGCGCGCTGCAGCGCCGGCTGCCGACTCAGGAGGGGCGTGAGCTGTCGGGCGTGATCCAGACCGATGCGGCGATCAATCCGGGCAATTCCGGCGGGCCGCTGCTCGATTCCGCTGGCCGGCTGATCGGCGTCAACACGGCGATCTTCTCGCCCTCCGGCGCCAGCGCCGGCATCGGCTTCGCCGTGCCGGTGGATGTCGTGAACCGGGTGATCCCCGATCTCATCAAGAACGGCCGGGTGCGCAATCCCGGCATCGGCATCATCGCCGGACAGGAGGCGACCGCCGCCCGCCTCGGCATCGACGGCGTCGTGGTGCTGCGGGTACTCCCCGGTTCGCCGGCAGCCCAGGCGGGGCTACGCGGCGTCGATCCGCGCACCGGCGAGATCGGCGACGTGATCGTCGGTGCCAATGGCAGCCCGGTCCACCGCCTCTCGGACCTGACCGCCGTGGTGGAGGAAACCGGTCTCGACCGGCCGGTGACCCTGCTCGTCGAGCGCGACGGGCGGGTGCGGACCGTGCGGCTGAACACGGCGGACGTGGCGCAGACGCGGTTGTAAGAGCGCCTCACGACACTCCCGTTCCGCACCGTGTCGGTCCCGGCCGCGATGGCGCGGCGGGCGTTTCGTGAGAGACACTCAGACGGTCGAGCCGGGTTCCCCCTCGGAAGACCGCTTTACCCGCCGGCCGAACCGGCCGATGACGCAGCATGCTTCTCGCCCTCGGCCTCTTGGCGCTCATCGGATTCTGGTGGCTCGGTCGCCGAAAGGGACGATTGCCCTTTGGGCTCACGCCCCGTCGGCTGGTCGGCTACGCGGCGTTCGCGGCGGCTCTCGTTCTCTCGCTGCGCGGCAACCTCGTCCCCGCCCTGGTCCTCGGCCTCGGCGGCCTCTGGCTGACGGAGGGCGAGGCGGGAGTGATGCGACGCATCCGCGCCTTCGCCGGAGGGCGAGGCGTGCGGACGCTCCGCACGGCGGCGATCGAACTCGACCTGCGGCACGACGGGGTGCCGGTGGATGGAACGGTCTTCGTCGGCCCCTTCGCCGGACGGCGCCTGTCCGAGGTGCCGCCCGCCGCGCTGGTCGAACTCGCCGTGCTCCTCGGCCCCAACGATCCGGAGGGCGCGCGCCTGCTACAGCTGTATCTTGACCGCCGGCATCCCGGCTGGCGTGTAGACGCTGATGGCGATGCTGACCCGCGGCCGGGCGGCGCGGCGAAGCCAGGGACGATGACGGAGCAGGAGGCCTATCAGGTCCTGGGGCTTGAGCGCGGGGCGTCCCTGGAGGAGGTCCGCGCGGCCCATCGGGCGCTGATGAAGCGGCTGCATCCCGACCAGGGCGGCAGCGTCGAGCGAGCGGCGCGGGTGAACGCGGCGCGGGACAGACTGGTGAACCGACATCGCTAGAACTCCACGCGCGTTGTCAGGGTCGTTTTTCGGGGTGAACGTCCCGGCCGCTTAATGCGGCTCTGATTTTGCCGGGCTGTGCCCGGAAAGCCCGACACCTGCCGAACGGGCAGGAGCCAAGATGGGCTCATCCCATCCTCACCCCTCATCCTGAGGGGCCCGTGACAGCGGGCCGCGACGGATCATCGAATTCCCGCGCGCTTCCCGGAGGATCCTTCGGGGCCTCCGCTTCGCTGCGGCCCCTCAGGATGAGGGGCGCGACGGAACTCCGTCGGTTGGACAGCTCTCCGACCGCATTCGCCGAACGTTTTCAGGGCGGTTCGACCGGAAGCGACCCAGCACGCGCCTCACATGCAGAGTTGCGTTAGCTGCGGGTGGCGAAACAGTTGAAGCCGTTCTTCTTCAGCGCGGTGCAGGCATCCTGCGCGGCGCTCTGCTCGGCGAAGCCGGAGAAGCGGGCCCGGTAGAGCGTCGCGCCGCCATGGGTGACGCGCACCGTATAGGGAGCGGCCTTGGACAGAACACCCGTGCGGCTGCGGGCATCGGCGAGGATCGACTTCGCCTTGTCCTCGTCATCCATAGCGCCGAGCTGGATCACCCAGGGGGTCGGCGTCACCGACTTGGCGCTCTCGCTGCGGGCATCCTTCGGCGGGCCCTCGGCGCGGGAGGCCACACCCTCGACGGCGGGCAGCCGCGCGGTCGACTTGCCATTGGCGCTCGGGAACGGCGCCTGGTTCGCCGGACCGGCATAGGCCTGGGCGGCGGCCGGCAGGGCCTGGAGGGTGCCGCGCCGCATGCCGGGCGTCGTCGTGGCCGGGCGGATGTCGAGCGGGGCGGGGCTGGTGGAACTCGTCGTCTGGACGGCGTCGTCATCGTCGTCGGCGGAGGCGACCTCCGTGCGGGTGCGGGAGCCGGCTTCGGCGATCACCGCCGGGCGGCCGCGCTCGGCCACCTCGACAACGGGCGCCGTCTGGCGGGCGCCGGCATAGGCGCGGGGCAGGTTCGCCCGCACCAGATCGGCCATGATCCGGTCGCGGCTCGCCCCCGACTTACCGCCGAGCACGATCGCCACGATCTGCCGGTCGCCGAGCTTGGCGGCGGTCATCAGGTTGAAGCCCGAATCGCGGGTGTAGCCGGTCTTGATGCCGTCCACGCCCTCGACATTGCCGAGCAGGTGGTTGTGATTGCCGATCACCCGGCCACGGAAGGCAAAGGAACGGGTCTGGAAGTAGCGGTAGTAGCGCGGGAAGCGATCCTGGATGGCGCGGGCGAGGATCGTGAGGTCGTGGGCGGTGGTGATCTGGTCGGGATCGGGCAGGCCCGAGGCGTTGGCGTAATGGGTCCGGCTCATGCCGAGCGCCTTGGCCTTGCGGGTCATCATCTCGGCGAAGCGCGGCTCGGAGCCGGCGATGTTCTCGCCGATGGCGCAGGCGATGTCGTTGGCCGACTTGGTGACGAGCGCCTTGATCGCGTCCTCGACCGAGATGGTCGAGCCGGGGCGCAGGCCGAGCTTCGACGGCGCCTGGGCTGCGGCGTTGGCCGAGATGGTCAGGGGTGAGTCGAGTTCGTAGCGGCCCTTCTCCAGCTGCTCGAACAGCATGTAGAGGGTCATCACCTTGGTGATCGAGGCCGGGTGGCGCAGGGCGTCCTCGTTGACCGCGTGCAGCGTACGGCCCGACTTCACGTCGACGACCATGGCGGCGTAGGGCGGGTTGTACCCGCTCACCGCCTTGCGGGCATGGCCCCGTCGCCGCGCTTCCGCGGGATCGGCCACCGCGACGAGAAAGCTCGTCGCCAGGAGCAGTACGGCGACAGCGCGGGACCCCATGGGCCGGCCTTGTACGCGACGCATCTCGAAACCTTCGCCTCGACAACCGAGCAGCAGGCCCGGCTGGCACCCTTCGTTCGCGGAAGCCGGCCTTCCGGATCCGCGTTCTCTACCGCTGACCGTAGGATGAACGCGGTTACGCGGCCGTTAATGCCGGCGTTTGCGGTTGAGAGATCGTCCTTTTGCCACAGGGGTTAAGCCGATGTTGACGCTTGCCGTCAGCCTTCCCGCCCCCGCGCCCCGCCGAGGAGCCCGGCGCGCCTGCGCGCGGTGGACGTCATGCAGGCAGGGCCCATCTGCCGCGACGGCGAAGGGGCCCTCTGGATCGGACAGTTTCGCGCACGCGACTGGCGGAGTCGTTTCCCGGCCTATAGATTGCGTTTCGAGCGATGCGCCCTCGACAGGGGTGTCAGAGCCGAAAGCCGCCAGACCGAGATCGCTTCGAAACCGATGTCTCTCACGCTGATCCAGGACGAGGTGCAGGGGAGCGGGCTGCGGCCCATGCCGGTGCGCGCGGCCTCGACTCCGCCGGGCACGGGCGATGACGGCCGTTCGGGCACCGCGATCATCACCCGCACCCAACCGCGAGCGAAGAAACCGAGCCTCTACCGCGTGCTGCTGCTCAACGACGATTACACGCCGATGGAATTCGTCGTGCACGTCGTCGAGCGCTTCTTCAACAAGAGCTACGAAGACGCGCATCAGATCATGATGCACGTCCATCTGAACGGCGTGGGTGAGTGTGGCGTCTTCACCTACGAGGTGGCGGAAACGAAAGTGACGCAGGTGATGGATTTCGCCCGCAAGCACCAACATCCGCTTCAGTGCGTTATGGAAAAGAAATAGGCATTCAGCGAAGGCCAGAGCATTGCCCAGCTTCTCACGCAGCCTCGAGCAAGCCCTCCACCGCGCACTGGCCTTGGCCGGCGAGCGCCGTCACGAATACGCCACCCTCGAACATCTTCTGCTCGCCCTGGTCGACGATCAGGATGCCGCCGCCGTGATGCGGGCCTGCAACGTCGAGCTCGACGTACTGCGCCGCAATCTCGTCGAATATGTCGACACCGAACTCTCGAACCTGACGGGCGACGGGCGCCAGGACGCGAAACCCACCGCCGGCTTCCAGCGCGTGATCCAGCGCGCGGTGATCCATGTGCAATCCTCCGGCCGCGAGGAGGTGACCGGCGCCAACGTGCTGGTCGCGATCTTCGCCGAGCGCGAGAGCCATGCCGCCTACTTCCTGCAAGAGCAGGACATGACCCGCTACGACGCGGTGAACTACATCAGCCACGGCATCGCCAAGCGGCCCGGAACCTCCGAGACCAAGCCCGTGCGCGGGGCCGAGGAGGAGAGCGCCGCGGAGCGGCCGAGCGGCGATGACGGCGAGGCGCGCCCGAAGAAGAAGGGCGATGCGCTGGAAGCCTACTGCGTCAACCTCAATAAGAAGGCGCGCGACGGCAAGATCGATCCCCTGATCGGGCGTCACTCCGAAGTGGAGCGCACGATCCAGGTGCTCTGCCGCCGCCAGAAGAACAACCCGCTGCTGGTGGGCGACCCCGGCGTCGGCAAGACCGCCATTGCGGAAGGTCTTGCGCGAAAAATCATCCAGAACGAGGTGCCGGAAGTCCTCGCCGACGCGACGGTGTTCTCCCTCGACATGGGCACCCTCCTCGCCGGCACCCGCTATCGCGGTGACTTCGAGGAGCGCCTCAAGCAGGTGATGAAGGAGATCGAGGCGCATCCCAACGCCATCATGTTCATCGACGAGATCCACACCGTGATCGGTGCGGGTGCCACGTCGGGCGGCGCGATGGATGCCTCGAACCTGCTGAAGCCGGCTCTGGCCTCGGGCGCCCTGCGCTGCATCGGCTCGACCACCTACAAGGAGTACCGCCAGTACTTCGAGAAGGATCGCGCCCTGGTGCGCCGCTTCCAGAAGATCGACGTCAACGAGCCGTCGATCCCGGATACGATCGAGATCCTCAAGGGGCTCAAGCCGTATTTCGAGGAGTTCCACAAGCTCAAATACACCACCGACGCGGTGAAGGCGGCGGTGGAGCTGTCGGCGCGCTACATCAACGACCGCAAGCTGCCCGACAAGGCGATCGACGTGATCGACGAGACCGGCGCCTCGCAGATGCTGGTGCCGGAGGCGCGCCGCAAGCGCACCATCGGCGTCAAGGAGATCGAGACCACCATCGCCACGATGGCGCGCATCCCGCCGAAGACCGTGTCGAAGGACGACGCGGTGGTGCTCAAGAACCTGACCGAGAACCTGAAGCGGGTCGTCTACGGCCAGACCAATGCCATCGAGGCGCTGACCTCGGCGATCAAGCTCGCCCGTGCGGGCCTGCGCGATCCCGACAAGCCGATCGGCTCCTACCTGTTCGCCGGCCCGACCGGCGTCGGCAAGACGGAGGCCGCCAAGCAGCTCGCCGCCTCGCTCGGCGTCGAGATGCTGCGCTTCGACATGTCGGAATACATGGAGCGCCACACGGTCTCGCGCCTGATCGGCGCGCCGCCCGGCTATGTCGGCTTCGACCAGGGCGGCCTGCTGACCGACGGGATCGATCAGCATCCGCATTGCGTGCTCCTGCTCGACGAGATCGAGAAGGCGCATCCGGACCTGTTCAACATCCTCCTGCAGGTGATGGACCACGGGAAGCTGACCGACCACAACGGCAAGCAGGTCGATTTCCGCAACGTCATCATCATCATGACCTCGAATGCGGGTGCGTCCGATCTGGCCAAGTCGGCCTACGGCTTCACCCAGAGCAAGCGCTCGGGCGACGATGTCGAGGCGATCAACCGGCTGTTCGCGCCGGAATTCCGCAACCGCCTCGACGCGATCATCTCGTTCGGCCATCTGCCGAAGGAGGTCGTCGCCAAGGTCGTCGACAAGTTCGTGCTCCAGCTCGAGGCGCAGCTCGCCGATCGCAACGTCACCATCGAACTCTCGGACGAGGCCCGGGAGTGGCTGGTGGAGAACGGCTACGACGACGCGATGGGCGCCCGGCCCATGGCCCGCCTGATCCAGACCACGATCAAGACGCCGCTGGCCGACGAGGTGCTGTTCGGGCGCCTGAAGGACGGCGGAGCGGTGAAGGTGGTCCTGAAGAAGCCCGAGACCGAGGACGGCAAGGCGTCGGACGCGAAGGGCGCGTCGGGACTCGGCTTCGAGTTTCCTGACGGGCCGGTGACACCGAAGCCGGAAAAGGACGTGACCAATGCCGCCAAGCGCCACAAGCGTCCCAAGGCGCGCTCGGCGCCGCGCAAGAAGCCCAACAAGGGCGATGGCGGGCCGTCCGGTGGCGGCAGCTCCGGCGGCGGCAGCGTCCGCACTGTTCCGAAAGTGCCGTTGAAGGTCTGATAATGACAGGGCGATCCCCCGCCTGGGGGATCGCCTTGAGGCCGGTACGGGTTGCGTTCCCGCACCGGCTCCCGGATATGGGCGGCACCGCGCCCCTCAGGAGGGAAGACTGCGGGACGTTTCAACGCAGAACGGCGATGGGGGGCATATGACGAGCGACATGCAGGAGGAGCCCCTCACGCCTGTCGCGACGCCACAGGCGTCGGCTCTGCCGCGGCCGCTGACGTCCCGCGAGAAGCGCCGCCGCCGCCGCCGTGCCCGCCACCGTGGCGAGGAGATCCTCGGCTGGATCCTGGTGCCCGCCATCATCATCGGCGTGGTCTGGGGTGTGAACGCGGTGCTGGAGGCGATGGGCACCAGCCCCGGGGTGGTCTGGGATCAGCTGATGCAGGTGAAGGCCGCGCTCTCGAAGAAGATGTGAGCCGGGCGGCGCGCTTTCATTCCGCCGCCACCTTCCGCAACCCGATCCGCCGCCAGATCGTGCTCAGTGCCTCCACGAGATGATCGATATCGGCGTTCGAATGCAAAGGTGACGGCGTGATGCGCAGGCGCTCCGTGCCGCGCGGGACGGTCGGGTAGTTGATCGGCTGCACATAGATCCCGAACTCGTCGAGCAGGGTGTCGCTGATCGCCTTGCACAGCACGGGATCGCCCACCATCACCGGCACGATATGGCTGCGATTCGGCAGGGTCGGGATGTCGGCCGCGTCGAGGGCCTGCCGCACCCGTGCGACGCGCTCCTGATGGCAGGCGCGCTCGGCCCCGCTCGCCTTGAGATGCTGGATGCTGGCCGCCGCTCCGGCCGCGACTGCGGGGGGCAGCGAGGTCGTGAAAATGAAGCCGGAGGCGAAGCTGCGCACGAAATCGCAGAGCTGCGCCGATCCGGTGATGTAGCCGCCATGCACGGCGAAGGCCTTGCCGAGGGTTCCCTCGATCACGTCGAGGCGGTGGCTCAGGCCCATCCGCTCCGAGATGCCGCCGCCCCGGGCGCCGTAGAGCCCGACGGCGTGAACCTCGTCGAGATAGGTGAGCGCGCCGTGGGCCTCGGCCACGTCGCAGATCTCGTCGATCGGGGCGATGTCGCCGTCCATGGAATAGACCGACTCGAAGGCGACGAGCTTGGCCCGGCCCGGCTCGACCAGGGCGAGTTTGCGGTTCAGATCCTCGGGATCGTTGTGGCGGAAGATCTGCCGCTCGGCCCGGCTCGACCGGATCCCCTCGATCATCGAGGCGTGGTTTCCCTCGTCCGAGAAAACGACGCAGCCGGGGAGCTTGGAACCGAGGGTGCCGAGGGCGGCCCAGTTGGAGACGTAGCCGGAGGAGAAGATCAGCGCCGCCTCCTTGCCGTGGAGGTCGGCCAGCTCGCGCTCCAGGAGCACGTGATAGTGGTTGGTGCCCGAGATGTTGCGGGTGCCGCCCGCCCCCGCGCCGCAGCGGTCGATCGCCTCGTGCATCGCCCGCAGCACAGCCGGGTGCTGGCCCATGCCCAGATAGTCGTTCGAGCACCAGACGGTGACGTCGCGCTCGCCGCCGGGGCTGTGATGGGTGGCGTAGGGGAAACGGCCGGCCTGCCGCTCGAGATCGGTGAAGACCCGGTAGCGGCCCTCGCGGTGGAGCCCGGCAATCGCGCTGCCGAAGAACGCCTCGTAATCCATGACCGTCCTCCCCGATGATCTGTCTGTCGTGAGCGGGCGGATCTGGCGTCCACCTCAGGTTATTCGGGCCGAACTCCCGTCTCGCGGATCTCGGCAGGGGCCGCGGCGTCGCGTCCGGGCAGGCTCCAGGTCCAGAGGGCGGCCGAGGGTAGCGGCAGCATCAGGAACCAGTGTTCGAGTGTGGCGAGCGCGGCCAGCGTCGCCAGCAGGGTGAGGCCGATGACCGCCTGCGGCTCGGCCTGGTCTTCGAGCGCGCCGCGGGCGAGCACCACCACCAGGGCGGTGCCCAGCGTCACCGAGAGCGGGAACAGCGGATTCATCGGCCGCCGCGTCAGGTAACAGGCGAGGTAGCCGAGATGCGGCGGCAGGAACTCGGCGTTGAGATTGCGCACGCCGAGGAACAGGTTGAGCCGGGCCGAGGCGTTCATCAGGGCGAGCAGGGCGTAGGTCCACAGGGCCACGCGGTTCCCCTGCCCCCAGCTGAGGCAGAGGATGGCGAGGCCGCCCGCCAGGATCGCGAAGTCGTGCCAGAGGCTCGTGGCCAGCGCCGCGAGGAAACGGTCGAACCCGCGCAGGTTCGGCGCGCAGGCGGCGGGCTTCGGGCCGGAGACGAAGCCCATGTAATAGCTCATCTCCTGCCAGCCCCAGACGACGATGGCGGCGGTGAAGCCGATATAGGCGCCCGCCTCCGAGTCGTCGTCCGCGACCGCGCGGATCGCCCACAGCGCCCCGGCCAGGGCGGCGCTGGCGGCGATCATGCTGCGGGCATGGGTGCGCCGGGGCAGGTGCTGCAGCACCAGCACCAGACCGGTGGCCGACCACCACAGCAGGATCGCGTAGAGCGCCGGGGCGACGGGGCCGCTCATGCTACCAGACCGGACGCAGGCGGATGTCGGCGGGCATGGCGTTCTGCTTCACCGGCAGCAGGTAGAGCCGCGCGAAGGTCGCCGCCGCGCGCGCCGCCTGGACGCCGTGCTTCAGCTTTCCCGCGACGCCCCCCTGCGCCCTGGCGGCGGCGATCTTGTCGGCGCAGTCCAGCAGCCGGTCGAGCCCGGCCTTGAAGCGCGGATCGTCGAGATCGAGGGTGATCGGGAAGGTCTGCTTCGAGATCTCGGAGGTGATCCGGAAGACCTTGAAGTCGTAATCGGTCGGATCGACTCCGAGCGCCTTGTGGAAGGCCGGCCGGCAATGGTCGCGCACATACATGGTCGCGAACACGGCGAGCAGGAAGAAGCGGATCCAGTAGCGGTTGACCCCTTCCGTCAGCTTCGGGTTCGCCCGCATCAGCAGCGCGAAGGCCTCGCCGTGGCGGAACTCGTCGTTGCACCACTTCTCGAACCACTTGAAGATCGGGTGGATGCGCCGCTCGGGATGCCGTTCCAGCTCGCGATAGATGGTGATGTAGCGGGCGTAGCCGATCTTCTCGGAGAGATAGGTCGCGTAGAAGATGAATTTCGGCCGGAAGAAGGTGTATTTCTTGGTCTTCGTCAGGAAGCCGAGATCGACGCCGATACCGAAATCCTTGAGCGTGTCGTTGATGAAGCCGGCATGGCGGGCCTCGTCGCGGCTCATGAAGCCGAACAGCTCTTTGATGTCCTTGTTCTTGGCGCGCTTCCTCATCTCGGCATAGAGCACGCAGCCCGAGAACTCGGCGGTGATCGAGGAGACGAGGAAGTCGAGGAACTCCTTGCGCAGCTCCGGGTCCATGCCGGTGAGGTCGCAATCGAACTCCTCGTTGCGCACGAAATGACGCTTGTTCGGGTCGGCGCGCAGCTCGTCGATCAGGATGTCCCATTCGCGGCGCACCGGCTCGACGTCGGTGCGGTCGAGCTCGTCGAAATCGGTGGTGTAGAAGCGCGGGCTCAGGAAGGTCGTCTCCTGGGCGGCCTTGGTCGATTCGTTGACCGGAGGGCGCGGAACCGGCGTCCCGGCCGAGGGTGAGGGCTGGGGCTGGACGATGGCGTTCACAGCTTCCTCCGTTCGGAAAAGCTCACCTCGTAGAGCTCGGTCAGCTCGAGATGGGCGATCAGCTTGGTCCAGGCCCGCTCCAGCCGGCCGGCGCGGGTCACGGTGGCGGTGCGGCGCACGGTGAGGCGTTCCCCGTAGGGCACCTCGGTCGGCGCGTCGTTGACCCTGACCTCGTCGCCGGGCTCGATCTCGAAGCCGGCATCGAGGGTCACGTGCGCGTGCAGGCTCTCGGGAGTCTGCTCGATCTCGACGGTGCAGGGCACCTCGACGACCGTCCTGCCGATCCAGGCCATGCCTCCCTCCCCCATCACCGCACCTCGGTTCCGGGCAGCAGGCGGGCGAAGGCTGCGGCATTGGTCGGGCCGAAGGCCTGCAGCGCCACCCGGCGCCCGGTGACCGCATCGTCGAGCGACAGCGTGCCGTTGTCGAATCGCGTCAGCGTGAAGGGCGGCAGGCGGCTCAGGCCCTCGCGCTGCCGGGCCTGGGCCAGACCGCGCAGGGTGCCGCGGATGAAGCCGTCCTGTCCCGGCGCGATCCGGGCGACGAGGCGCCCGCTCTCCGCGAGCAGGTCGATGGCGCCGTCCGGCCGGTCCTCGGCATGGAAGGCGAGCGTGGCGACGGCACGGGCGGAGGTGTCCTCCGGCTCCGCCGCCTGGCCACGGCCGAGGAAGACGGCGACGAGGGTGACGCCGAGCAGGCCCGCGACGGCGAGGAGGGCCGGCTTCTGGGGCGAGGGAGGCCGCTTCGGCCGGCGGAAGTTGAGCTCGACGGGCATCGTGCCTCTCCTATCGCGCGCCGGATGCGGCGAGGCGGCCGGGCATGGCCTGCGCCGGTTGAACCGCCGCCACCGGTGCCGCGAAGCGGCTCTGGCCCGTGGTCCGCGCGGCCAGGGCCGGGGCGAGGAGGGCCGCGACCGAGCGGGCCTCCGGCACCGAGCGCAGCATCGGCTCCGGCCGGCTCACCCGCCACGGGCGGGCATGGGGCCACAGATGCAGGTAGGCGATCCGCTCGCCCGGCGGCAGGCGCAGGGGGATGTCGCCGCTGCCGTCCGGGAACAGGCGCAGATCGGCGGACTCGATCCGTGTCAGCGGGAGGTTGAGGGTGATCGGCAGGGCGATGCCGACATGCATCACCACCCGCCGGTCGGTGATCGTGTAGACCGTGGTGCGGTGGACGAGCCAAGCGAAGACGGTGAGCAGGCCGAGTGCGCCGAGGCCCACCAGCAGGGTCGGGCCGGCGACGGCGGCGGCCCGTGCCGGCCCGCCGCTCGCCGCGAGGGCGGCGAGCAGCCCGGCGGTGGCGACGAACCACAGCGTCACGAGGCGGGCATGGAAGATGTGGCGCAGCGCGCCGGCCCGGGTCGGCGCCCCGCGCCAGAGGATCCGCTCCCCTTCGGGCAGCGGGCCGGGCATCCCCCGCAGGGTGCCTTCGGGCAGGAAATCCGAGTCGCTCATCGCGGAGCCCTCACAGCAGCGGTTCCTGGCGGTCCGGCGAGGCGTAGAGGGTGCCGGCACCGAAATACGACATGATCCGCTCCTCCTCCCGCAGGGTGATGGAGTCTGGATCCTTGTGCGCCGGGATGTCGGCGAACTGCGCCGCCAGCAGTGCCTCGGTCTTCACGGTCTTCGAGAGCCGGCCCGTAGTGCAGAACGTCACCGGCATCAGCACCCGGCGCACAAGGATCCAG
>NZ_NKUI01000104.1 GCF_014845115.1 Methylorubrum zatmanii
GCCAGCCACGACAGCCGCGTCGTCATCCAACAATTTGCAGGGATCGAGGCCGGGCGCGCCTGGACTCGAAGGGTCGTCCTCACGGGGACGGGCGAGAGGTGAAGCCGGAATGACGGGTGTGCTGGCCCCTGGGCCAAGTCCGCTGTCGCATAGGCTCGCCTCTCATCGGAACGCGATCATGTGGCGGTCCTTGTGCCGACCACGGACAGGAGCCAAGAGCCCCGTGGGTGCGAGATCCGGTCAACTACTTTGGCTTGATAAGGGAGAGGGCCTATGAAATGACTAAATCTGGGCTATGGCGCAGGCACATATTCCTATAAAAATTCAAATATACCATCTACACATAGTGCGGATAATTCAGATGATATTTGTGCTCATTCCTCCTATGATTTTGATTGCCGGCGGTTCCGCACTTATGTCAATCAAGCCAAGGAAAGCGCTTGAAATATTTCTATGGTGCATTTATGTGATCACTTTCTTATGTTCGCTATATTTGATTCACTATATTTCATTGCCCCATGTGGTCCGCACAAGTACTGGCAGGCTTCCCCCAACCGTTGGCATGATATTAGGCGAAGCAAATGCGCTTGTCGGTATTGCTGGAATATTGTCTATACCTGTAATATTTTGGATGTCGCATAATGGAAAAAGTCAAGCAAGAACTTTATGCAATGTTTTGAAAGTTATCCGTATATTTTTAATTTTTCTACTTGCTAGTCCTTTGGTAGTTTCCCTGATTCGGCCAATCGTATGGAAATGACCGCGCTTCGGTTGGGGTGGGCCTTGCAGCAGATGTCATGACGTGGCTGCCCTTGACAGAAGAGGCCCGATTACAGAACCCATCATTCAAACGAAAAGCGCCCGGCCTTTCGGCCGGGCGCTTCCCAATAGTCCGTTGGGGCGAACGCTTACGCGGTCAGCACCGTGGAGGGCTCGACCTTCACGCCCGGGCCCATCGTCGAGGTGACGGCGATGCGCTGGATGTAGGTGCCCTTGGCGCCGGCGGGCTTCGCCTTGGCGACCGCGTCGGCGAAGGCCTTGATGTTCTCGACGAGCTTCTGCTCGTCGAAGGACACCTTGCCGACGCCGGCATGGATGATGCCGGCCTTCTCGACGCGGAACTCCACCGCACCGCCCTTGGCGGCGGCGACGGCGCCCTTCACGTCCATGGTCACGGTACCGACCTTCGGGTTCGGCATCAGGCCGCGCGGGCCGAGCACCTTACCGAGACGGCCGACCAGCGGCATCAGGTCCGGGGTCGCGATGCAGCGATCGAACTCGATCTTGCCGCCCTGGACGATCTCGAGGAGATCCTCGGCGCCGACGATGTCGGCACCCGCCGCCTTGGCGTCGTCCGCCTTGGCGCCACGGGCGAACACCGCCACGCGGACCGTCCGGCCGGAGCCGTTCGGCAGGTTGCAGACGCCGCGGACCATCTGGTCGGCGTGACGCGGATCGACGCCGAGATTCATCGAGATCTCGACGGTCTCGTCGAACTTGGCCGAAGCCTTCGACTTCACCAGCTTGATCGCCTCGTCGATGGCGTAGAGCTTCGTGGGCTCCAGACCCTCGCGGGCGGCGCGGATGCGCTTTCCTTCGCGTGCCATGATGCCCTCCCTTACGCGACGACTTCGAGGCCCATGGCTCGCGCGGAGCCACGGATCATCGCGACCGCCGCATCGACGGAGTCGCAGTTCAGGTCGGGCATCTTCTTCTCGGCGATCTCGCGAAGCTGCGCCTCGGTGATCTTGCCGACGGTCGGGCCCTTGCCGGGGGTCTTGGAACCGGAGGCCGGCTTCTTGCCGATCTTCAGGCCGACCGCCTTCTTCAGGAAGAAGGTGACCGGGGGCTGCTTCATCTCGAAGGTGAAGGAGCGATCCTGATACGCGGTGATGATCACCGGGATCGGGGTGCCCTTCTCCATCTGCGCGGTCTTCGCGTTGAAGGCCTTGCAGAATTCCATGATGTTGAGGCCGCGCTGACCGAGCGCGGGACCGATCGGCGGCGACGGGTTGGCGGCGCCGGCCGGGACCTGAAGCTTCACGTAGCCCGTGATCTTCTTCGCCATGGGACTGCTCCCAAGAAATGCGCGTCGCCGGGCTGCCGAGGCACGGACGGACGGGCGGTTGCAGGTCGCGGTGCGATCCGAACGATCCCGGAGGCGAAGCCGGGCGGATCTCCCGCGGGTTTCGGTGGCGCCTTTTGCAAAGGCGCCACCCTACCGAGCCGAGGCGGAGCCGCCGGCCCGGAACCGAGGATCAATCAATTTTGATTGATCAAAAAACGCAAAAAAAGGTCAGGCCTTCTCGACCTGCCCGTATTCCAGCTCGACCGGGGTGGCGCGGCCGAAGATCGACACCGCCACCTTGAGGCGCGAGCGGGCCTCGTCGATTTCCTCGACGGTGCCGTTGAAGGAGGCGAACGGACCGTCGGAGACGCGGACCGTCTCGCCGATCTCGAAGGAGAGGGTGTGCTTCGGGCGGTCGACGCCCTCCTGCACCTGCCCCTTGATGCGCTCGGCCTCGGCATCCGGGATCGGCACCGGCTTGGCCTTGTCGGCGCCGAGGAAGCCGGTCACCTTCGGGGTGTTCTTGATGAGGTGGTAGACCTCGTCGGTCAGGTCGCACTTCACCAGCACGTAGCCGGGAAAGAACTTCCGCTCGGCGTCGACCTTGCGGCCGCGGCGCACCTCGGTGACCTTCTCGGTCGGGACCATGACCTCGTCGAACAGGTCGGTCAGCCCGCGCTGGGCCGCCTGATCCTTGATGGACTGGGCGACCTTGTTCTCGAAGTTCGAGTAGGCGTGGACGATGTACCAGCGCTTCGACACGGGTCTTCTCAACTCCTCGGCGTCTCTCGCGAAACGCCAGCAATGAATCAGGCGCCGATCCCCAGGATCAGGCCGACGGCGAAGCGCAGCACCTGATCGACGGCGACGAAGAACAGGCTCGCGACCACCACCATGACGAACACCATCATGGTGGTGACGGTGGTCTCCTTGCGGGTCGGCCACGTGACCTTGCGGGCCTCGTCGCGCACCTCGCCCAGGAACTCCACCGGCCCGACCCGCTTGGGCGCGGGACGCGCGGGCGGGGTCGCCCGCTGCGGCGCCGTGGGGGAGGCGCTGCGATTGGGGCCGCGCGCCGCATCGGCTTTCTTGGTCGCTTCGTTGGATGCCATGGCGCAACTGAAACCGGACAGGGCTCCGGGAACCGCCGATCGCGGTGCGGGGCCATTCGTCCCACACCGACAGCATCTGAGGATCTCGGAATTCGCCCGCTCTAGCGCAAGTGATCCGACTTGTCGACTGGACTCATGCCGCACCGGCTGGCGCCGAATCGGCAGCCCCTCGACGGAGGAGACTTTGCGTTTTGAGAGAAGCTTGCGATGCGCGGTGACAAACGCCGTGGCAGGAGTGGAGGGACTCGAACCCCCAACCCCCGGTTTTGGAGACCGGTGCTCTGACCAGTTGAGCTACACTCCTACGGCGCGCGCGGCGCGGCTCGCGTCATGCCGCAACCCGCAGCCCAAAGCAAGGGCGGAACGCGCGCCATGTCGAATCCTGGAGCGTTCTCCGCCGAAGTGGACACCGGTTCGGCAAAAGAGAGCGCGTTGAAACCAGGGACCTAGCCGTCCGCGTCCTCGCCTGTCCCGCATTCCCCACCCACGAAGGGATAGGCCGCCTCGACGAGATAGGGGCCACCGCCCCGCGAGGTGCGGGCCGAGTAGAGGGCGGCCCGCCGCGCCGTGAAGCTGAGGCGGGGAAACACGCCCGCCTGCGCGAGGAGGTGCGCCACTGCCTCCGGCGTCGCTTCGCGGTTGAGGCGGGCCAGGGTGACATGGGGCGTGAACTTGCGCCGCTCCGGCTCGGCACCGGCCCGGCGGGCGATGCGCTCGTGCTCCTCCTGCACCGCGATCAATTCGGGCGTGGCCACCACCGAGGCGTAGAGGGCCCGCGGCTTGTCGCCGCCGAAGGCCGCGAGCCCGTCGAGGGTCACGGTGAGGGGCGGGCGCGGGCGTGCCTCCGCCAGGCCGGCGTCGAGATCGGCGGCGAGGACGTCGTCGACCTCGCCGAGAAAGCGCAGGGTGACATGGTAGTCGCTCGGCTCGATCCAGCGCGCCCCCGGCAGACCGCCGCGGAAGAAGGACAGCCTCTCGGCGATCTCCGCCGGGATTTCGAGCCCGGTGAACAGGCGCGGCATGGCCCCTACCCCTTCTTCCGCTCCAGCCGGGTCAGGAAGGTCTCGACGCTCGGCAGGATGCCCTCGACCACCCGCTCGATCCCCTTGGCGGTGGGGTGAAGCCCGTCGTCCAGGGTGTTGGTCCGCTGGCCCGCCACGCCGTCGAGGAAGAACGGGTAGAGCACGAGGTCGTGCGCCCTGGCGAGGTCGGGATAGATCGCGTCGAAGCGGGCGCGGTACTCGGTGCCGAGATTGGGCGCGGCCAGCATGCCGGCGAGCAGCACCGGAATGCCGCGCTCCTTCAGGCGCACGATGATCGTCTCCAGGGCCTTGCGGGTCACCGCCGGATCGGTGCCCCGCAGCATGTCGTTGGCGCCGAGTTCGAGAATCACCCCATCGGTTCCGTCGGGGACCGACCAATCGAGCCGGTCGAGCCCGCCGGTGCTGGTATCGCCGGAGACGCCGGCATTGGCGATCTCGACCTTGTGCCCCCGCGCCTTGAGCGCCTTTTCCAGCACCGCGGGAAAGGCGGCGTCGGCCGGCAGGCGATAGCCCGCGGTGAGGCTGTCGCCGAGCGCCACGAGCTTCAGGGGAGCCTCCTCGGCGCGGGCGATGCCGGGGGCGAGGCTCGCGAGCCCCGCGAGCGTGACTGCGGCGAAGAGGAGCATCAGCGCGGCCCTGCGCCGGGGACGGGCCGACCCCACATCCCCGACGCGCGCCTCGCGCCGGGCCTCCAAGCGTGACACAAGCCGGGGCATCCTCTCCCGGCCGGATCCGGCCTCCGCCGCGTTCCCGTGGTGCAAAGCCGTTTCCTCCCGCTCGAACCTGCCCGTGTCCCCACCAAGATCGGTCGGTGCCTGATGTCGAACAAGGCCGTCTCCCTGTCGCAGATCGAGCTGAGTCTCGGCCGCGGCGCAGCGCGGGTGCATGTCCTGCGCGGCATCTCGCTCGATGTCGAGCGGGGCGAGGCGGTGGGGCTCGTCGGCCCCTCGGGCTCGGGCAAGTCCACCCTGCTGACGGTGATGGCCGGGCTGGAACGGCCCGATACCGGCCGGGTCGTCATCGCCGACACCGATCTCGGGCGCCTCGACGAGGACGGGCTCGCCCGCTTTCGCGGCCGGAACATCGGCATCGTGTTCCAGGCCTTCCACCTCGTGCCGACCATGACCGCGCTGGAGAACGTGGCCCTGCCGCTCGAACTCGCGGGCGCGCCCGATCCGCATGGGCGCGCGGCGGCGGAACTGGAGGCGGTCGGTCTCGGGCACCGGCTGCGGCATTACCCGGCGCAGCTCTCCGGCGGCGAGCAGCAGCGCGTGGCCATCGCCCGGGCGATCGCGCCCGATCCGGCGATCCTGGTCGCCGACGAGCCGACCGGAAACCTCGACGAGGCGACGGGGCGGCAGATCGTGGAGTTGCTGTTCGGCCTCAAGCGCGACCGTGGCGCGACGCTCGTGCTGGTGACCCACGATCCCGGTCTGGCGCGGCTCTGCGACCGCACGGTGCGCCTGCGCGCGGGCCGGATCGAGGTTCCTGCCACGGCCTGAGGATCGCGGCCAGACCAGGCGATCTTCCGGGGCGGCGCCTTGCCCCGAAAGACGAACGATTTTCTGAACTTGCCTCGGATTCTTCGCGCACGATCTCAAGCGTGCGCCAAAGGATCAGGCGCTCAGCGGCGCGCCGATCCGGGCGCGGAGCTTGGCCCGCAGGTTCTGGTTGGCCGCGCTCCGGTCGGCATCGAGCGCCCACATCAGACGCAGCAGCCGGCTGATCGGCAGCGCCCGATCCTCGACGGCCTCGGCGACCTGCTGCTGAAGGGATTTGGAGGTCGTTACGAACGTCTGGGCCGTGTTCTGCATCGATCGCATCCGAAAGGGGGCTCGTCCCACCCGCGGGGCGCGCTCTTAAACGCTTCCAAATCACGACGCCATAGGTTTGCCGGCTCGCAGTTACTCGTCCGTTCAGGGACGGCCCCGGCACCTCACGATTTTTTGATCCTGATGCCCTCAGGCCAGGGGCGAGCGCGCGTAGCCGTCGAGCAGATCCTGCGGATCCCGGTAGATCGCCACGCAGCCGGCTGCCGAGAGCTCCGCCTCAGGGAAGCCTCCGCACAGCACACCGATGGTGGAAAGCCCTGCTTTCGCAGCGGCTTGCGCATCGTAGGGCGTGTCGCCCACGACCATCACCGCCTCTTTTGGAAGGCCGGGCAGCTTGCTCAGCACCGCTTCGAAGATGTCGGGATGGGGCTTGGAGCGGTCGGCGTCGTCCGAGGTCGTCACCACATCGACGAGATCGGTGATACCGAGGATTCTCTGGTAATTTTCCACCTCGGAGGCCTTGCCCGAAGAGGCGAGGGCGACGGTCTGGCCTGCACCACGCACATGCCTGAGCAGGGATTTGACGCCGGGGAAGGGCTTGGCCTGCGCCAGATATCGGCGCTTGAACAAATCCGAGCGGTAGGCTTCGATCCTCTCCCCCTCCTGAGCGAGTCGCGCCTCGTCCACGAAGACCGGCAGAAGCTGGTCTCCGCCCTTGCCGATCTGGCGGCGCACCTCCGCCTCCCCGGCCTGGATCCCGAAATGCGCGAAGGCCTCGACCCAGGCCCGGGCATGCAGATCGACGCTGTCGAGAAGCGTGCCGTCGATATCGAACACGACGGCCTTGATGCGGGCGCTCATCCAGCCGGTCTTCAGCGCGGGAAGAGCTGGAGTCCGTCATCCGGCAGGAGATTGCGGGCCGGCCCGCCGGTCTGCTGGCCGCGACCCTGCTGGTAATAGGGCAGTTCGGGGCGCCGGTCGTTGCCGCTGCCCGAATCGTATTCCCAGGGCGCGTTCCACGGAGCCCGGCCGCTGACCGCAGGGACGGCAGGCCCGGCGAACGCCGCCTCGCCCCCACGCCACGGTCCGGCCACGGCATTGCCAGCCATCACGGCCGCGGCAACGAACAGGGCACCCACGAGGCTCGATCCGACCCGTCCGCGCATCACCATGCCTCCCCGCCTGCCATCGCCATGCCCCGGTCGATGCGAGGGGCAACGGCCGAGCCCGCCCCGCGTTCCCCATCCCGGCACGGGTTCCTGAAAACAGCGAAGCCCGCCGCCCTCTGCGGGCGGCGGGCTCTCCCGGCGACATTCTAAGCGGGTCAGTGGAGGACGGCGGCTTCGGCCCCGGCGCGGGACTTCGCGCGGCTCGCCGCCGGCTTGGCCTTCGGTGCGGCCTTCACGGCCTTGGCGGCGGGCGTCTCGGCCGCTTTCGCGGCGATCTTGGTGGCGACCTTGGCCGCCACCTTCGCGGGAGCCTTTACGGCCTTGGCAACCCCCGCCGGCAAAGAGGCCGGGGCCGTGTCGGCGACCTTGGCGCGGGAGTCGCGGGGTTTCGCGACCTTGGCGACCGCAGCCGGCGCAGCGACTTCCGCCGTCACCGGGGCAGCGGCCTGCCGCAGCTCGGCCTCGGCCTGCAGCCAATGCGCCTCGGCCCTGCCGAAGATCCGCCCCTCGCCTTCCCAGATGTAATAGGCGCGCTCGCGCACCCTCGTCTCGCACAGCACCATGAAGCTCTCCTGAGGTCGTCCGACGCGAGCCCGAACGATGGAAGCCCATGGTTAAGGAGCGGTTAAGCGCGTTTTGTGCCGCGGGTGAGACGGCGGTGGTTCGCTCGGACCTTGCGGCGATAGCCGTCCACGACGGCGCCGTGGGACGCGCCGGTGGCGAGCTGCATCGCCGCCTCCCCCGCCGCGAACACCTTCTCGCTGACCATGCGCTGCGCTTCGATCTGGGCGGCGCTGCCGCCGGCCGCGAGCTTGGCCATGCGCAGGGCGATCACGGACTGCGCCTCGAAGGCGAGCAGCGTCGTGTCGAGCCCGAGCTTCCACCACGATGCGAACATCGAGCCTGCCCTTTCACATTCCGGCGGTCGTCCCGGTCGATCCGCCGGCCCCGGATCGATGCTGCACCGCAAAACAAAGATCAAGGGCCACCCCATTTGGGGACGGCCCCGGGTCTTACCCAAGGCTCAACCGTGCCCAAGGCCCAACCGTGGCTCATCCCCAATCCGGTCGATCCCTTCGGGATGGCGGATTTGGGCTTCGCGCAAACGCCGCGCGGGCTTGCCGAGACGCAACCCGCTCCGATCAAGCGGAGGCCGTCTCAGTCGAAGCTGCGCCCCTTGGCGGCGGAGCCGCCCAGGCTGATCTTGACCTTCTTCGGCGGGGCCGACTGAGCTCCCCTGCCCCGCGCTGCGGGCGTATCGGGCTCCGGCGGCGCCTCCGTCGGTTTGAGCCGGGACTGGCCGTGGATCACAGACCCGATCTCACCCACCGCCCGGATCAGGTCCTCGCGCTCGCAGGCACGGGCCACCTTCAGGCCGAGCTGGTGCATGTGGCTCTTGCCGTAAAGATAGGCCGCGAGCTTGGCGCGGGTCAGCGCCGGAATCGTCTCGAGGATGTAGGGCAGATCGTACTCGTCGGCGCGGTAGACCTCGCCGAGCAGTTCGAGGGACACCGGGCATTCCGGATCGACGGTCGCGCCGGTGGTCGGGTGGGCCTGGGTCATGGGACACCTTCTGTCGGAAGAGAGGGTGGAAGAAGGGAAGAACGGGGATCGGAGGCCGGGGCTTCTGCCACGGATGCGGGCTTGGAGGCACGCGGGGAAGAGGGGGCAGGGAGGCACCCGGTGCAGACCGACGCGATGGCGATCCGGGCCCGCCGGTCGCTGCGCTCCCACACGGTCTCGCGTGGCGGCCCCTCGGCATCCGGTCCGGCCGCCGGGCCGGGCCCGGCGGCACCGTCGAGCCGGGCCGCGGGATGGGAGCGGATGCGCAGGTAGAGCGGCTCCTCGGCCCGAACGGCGGCGGGCAGGCACAGCCCGGCCCCGAGCAGCACGGCCAAGCCGGCGCGGGCCGTGACCGCCGGCCGCACGCCCGCCGCGCCCCGGATCGAACCGGATGTCGGGAGGCCCGATGTCATGCGCCGGATATCATGCGGAGGCCGATCTCACCGTGGCGGTTGCGGGCGCCGGGGCCCGCATCGCGGCTGTCCCTAGCCGCGCAGGATCGGCCGGGATGGTAAACGAGACCTTAACCGCATGCTTCCGCCCGAGGCGAGGCGCCGACGCGAAAAAGCCCGGCGCGGGGCCGGGCTTTTCCGAGGCAATCCGGCGGTCCGGGACGGACCGCCGGCTGGCGCCGATCTTAGTACGAGCCGAACTTGTAGTTCAGGCCGGCGCGGACGACGGCGAACTCGGTGTCGTTGCGGCGGGGGGCGCCGGAGACGACCACCACACCCGGGGTGCTGGTGGTGATGGTGGCGCCGGTGGCATTGGTGGCGAAGGCGCCGCGCAGGCCGGAACCGCGATCGAGGTTCACGTACAGACCTTCCACCTTCAGCGTCACGGCGGACGAGCGGAAGAAGTTCAGGAAGGAATCGGTCGGCAGAGCGTACTCGATACCACCGCCGGCGGCCCAGCCGGTCTGGAAGTCGTTGGAGGACACGCCGGTGCCGAACTCCCGGCCGCCGCCCGAACCGTAGGCGAAGCCGCCGGTGCCGTAGACGAGGGTGCGGTCGAAGGCGTAGCCGAGGCGGCCGCGGACGGTGCCGAAGTAGTCGAGGCCCGACAGGCCGCTCGGGTTGTAGACCAGGGTGCCCGGGATGATGCCGCCGGTGCCGGTGGTGGTGGCGAAGGCGTAACGGTTCCGGTTACGGCCGAAATCGGCGTACTGGGCGTCGGCCTCGACACCGATCACGAAGCCCGAGCCCGGCGTGAACTGGTAGTTGTAGCCGATCTGACCGCCGCCGACGAAGCCTTCGTTGCTGTTGCGGTTGCTGAAGGCGATGACGCCGCTGGTCAGGGCGGGGGCCGAGGAGGCGAACACGCCGGCCGAGGCGGGGACGCCGATCACGGTCGGGCTGTTGTTGTCACGGGTGTTGAAGCCGTAACCGGCATTGATACCGGCGTAGAAGCCCGTCCAGGTGAAGACCGGCACCGGCTGGAACACCGGCGGCGGGGCAGCGCGGCGCGGAAGGTCGGCGGCCGAAGCGGCCACAGTGGCGGCAACAAGCGCGCTCGAAGCGAGAAGCAGGCTTTTCATCGGTTCGTACCCTGTATGGCGGGAGCCGGTGCTGGGTTGGAATGGCCGGGGGACAGGCCCGGTGTTCATCGCTGTCCTGCGATGGACGGACAAATGCACCCGAATCCGTCAACGAAACGTGAAGCCTGACTAGCCCTGAAGGCCAGCAACCGCTCGATGTGCTTCTGCACACATCGAGCGGGGAACCTGTCGAAAGCTTGCAACAGTCAAATCCTGACGCGAATCATGCCAGGAACACAGTAAATACTCCGTTAAGTGCCGGACAAGAGAATGCCTTAACCTGGTCCGCTCATCCTGCCTTCGGTCGACGGCTCGGTTTCGAACCCGCCGGCCGGATGGAGGGCGCCTCCCGTGTCGTTGGATTCCGGCCCGCAGACAGCACGCGGCCCCCTCTCCTGGTCGATCAAGGTGACGCTGATCCTCGGCCTCGCCGCGACGGCGCTGGCCCACCACGTCGCCAAGCCGCCGGACAAGCCGCTGCCCCGGCAAGCGGCGCGCGGGCCGGGCGATCCCGAGGTGACCGGCTCGATCGGCCTCCATGCCGGGGCGACGCGGCTCGATCCCTGCGTGCTTCGCGGGGGCATGCGGGAATGATCGAACGTGCGGGCCGGGCGCGCACCGGATCCGGCGGCCCCCATCCGGCGAAAACAGCCTTGCGGATCTCGCCAGACCGCCGAGCGAGAATGCCGGAAATGCAACCGTGCCCGCCCTCTCTGCGCGTGGCTCGCGCGGGCACAGTCGATTGACAAGCAGGCACAAGGCTCTAAGTGTCGCGCGCGGTCGGACGCGTGACGGCGTACCGCGCACGGCTCCCGCGATCCGCCGCCGGCGCGAGCCTTAGAGCCCTGATCGGCCCACCCCACGCGCGCAATGGTTTCCCGCACACGATGTCTTTCGCCGATCTTGGACTGAGCGACAAGGTTCTCCAGGCCGTCACCACGGCCGGCTACACCGAGCCGACGCCGATCCAGGCCCAGGCGATCCCGCACGTGCTCGCCCGGCGCGACGTACTCGGCATCGCCCAGACCGGGACCGGCAAGACCGCCGCCTTCACCCTGCCGATGCTGACCATGCTGGAAACCGGCCGTGCCCGGGCCCGCATGCCGCGCACGCTGATCCTGGAACCGACCCGCGAACTCGCGGCGCAGGTCGAGGAGAATTTCGAGCGCTACGGCACCAACCACAAGCTCAACGTGGCGCTGATCATCGGCGGCGTCTCCTTCGCCGACCAGGATGCCAAGCTCACCCGCGGCACCGACGTGCTGATCGCCACGCCCGGACGGCTGCTCGACCATTTCGAGCGCGGCAAGCTGCTGCTCACCGGCGTCGAGCTCCTCGTCATCGACGAGGCTGACCGGATGCTCGACATGGGCTTCATCCCCGATATCGAGCGCATCGTGAAGATGGTGCCGTTCACGCGCCAGACACTGTTCTTCTCCGCCACCATGCCGCCGGAGATCGAGCGGCTGGCGGACATGTTCCTGCACAACCCGCAGCGGGTCGAGGTCGCCCGCCCCTCCTCCACCGCGACGACGATCGAGCAGCGCCTCGTGGCCACCGGCGCCGAGGGGCACGAGAAGCGCAAGGTGCTGCGCCACCTCATCCGCTCGGCGAACGAGCTGCAGAACGGCATCATCTTCTGCAACCGCAAGCGCGACGTCGCCCAGCTCCAGCGCTCGCTGACCAGCCACGGCTTCAACGCGGCGGCCCTGCACGGCGACATGGATCAGCGCGCCCGCATGGCCGCCCTCGACGGTTTCCGCAGCGGAGAGACGCCGCTTCTGGTGGCGTCCGATGTGGCCGCCCGCGGCCTCGACATCCCGGCCGTGAGCCATGTCTTCAATTTCGACGTGCCGCATCATCCGGAGGACTACGTCCACCGGATCGGCCGCACCGGCCGCGCCGGCCGCGCCGGCCATGCCTTCACCCTGGCGAGCCGGGCCGACGAACGCTCGCTCGCGGCGATCGAGAGCCTGATCGGGCGGCCGATCGCGTGGCTCGAAGGCGATCTTTCGACACTGCCCACCGATGTGGAGGGCGACGAGCCGCGCCGTCGCCGCGGCGGCCGCCGGGTCAAGGAAACCGAGAAGGGCAGCGACAAGGCCGTCCAGAAGACGGCCGAGCGGCCGAGCGAGACCCGCTCCCGCGGCCCCCGCCGTCCGGCCCCCGAGCGCGGCCGCACCGACGATGTCCGGCGCGAGGCCGAGCCGGTCTCGCCCGTCCGCGAGGCCTCCCGGAGCGCGCCCGAGCGGTCCCGGAGCGAACGGCGTCCGCCGCGCCGCGACGAGGAGGACGAGACGCCGGTCGGCCTCGGCTCCCATGTGCCGGCCTTCCTGCTGAAGCCGACGGGAATCCGGAAGAGCAAGTAACCCGCCCCGCCGATCCGCCAGCCGCCGTCTCGCGCGGCGGCATGAACGGACAGACGCAACCGGGCCGAGCGGGCTTCGGCCGGGCCGGTGCCTCTTTCTGACGGCCGCTTAACGTCTTGGCGAGGTTCTGCAGCGACACTCCGGCTACCGGATATCCACAGGGCGCCTTGCCCTGTCCGGAGGAGATCACGTGACCGGATGAGACAGGGCCCCGATCTCGACCGCGAACGCAGTCTCGTCCTGGCGCAGCGCAGCTTCGAGCTGATGCGCGACTACTGCACCTGCGCGAACCCGCGGGCCTACGCCGTGTGGTATCTCTACGTCGCCGGCACGCAGCCGCTGATGAACGACGCGATCAAGCGTCTCACCACGCAGAACGGCGTGCTGACGAGTGCCGACATCGATCAGCTGCACGATGCCTATATCGACGGCCGCCGGATCGCGGCCGAAGTCGACCGGATGAATTCCAGCCTGATCGCCGAGGTCGAGGGCATCATGGAGATCATCGAGGTCTCGATCCGCTCCACGGCGCAATACGGCGAGTCGCTCCAGGCCTTCTCCCACGACATCGCCAACACGGCCACCAGCCGGACGCGCCTGCGCGAGATCGTCACGACGATCATCGCCAATACCCGCGACGTGACGGCCAACAACCGCACCCTCGAGGCGCGCATGCGCGAGAGCCGCAGCGAGATCGAACAGCTGCGCGAAACCCTCGAAGCCGCCCGCCTCGAAAGCCTGACCGATGCCCTGACCGGACTGGGCAACCGCAAGAGCTTCGAGGAAGCGCTTCACCGCACCGTCAACGTCCCGCCCGCGCCCGGCGGCACGGGGAAGCCGACGAGCCTGATCGTGCTCGACATCGACTATTTCAAGCGCTTCAACGACCTCTACGGGCACCTGACCGGGGATCAGGTTTTGCGCCTCGTCGCCATCGTCATGCGCGAGCATGTCGTGCAGGCCGGCGCGACGCTTGCCCGCTTCGGCGGCGAGGAATTCGGTATCGTCCTGCCGGAGACGGATCTGGAAGAGGCCCGGGCCGTCGCCGAACGGGTGCGCACCAGCGTGACCAGCCGCGAGTTGGTGAAGCGCTCGACCGGGGAATCGCTCGGCAAGGTCACCGTCTCGCTCGGCATCGCCACGCAGCACGGAGACGACAACGCCGTCTCCCTCCTGGAGCGTGCGGATGCCTGCCTGTTTGCCGCCAAGCGCGCCGGCCGTGACCGCACCCTGGACGAGACCGAGGTCATGGCGATGCGCGACGTAGCCTGAGGCCGGCAGATTCCGGCCTCACGGCACGCCTCCAACAGGCCGCCGGAGCGCGAGAGCCGCGCCGGCCGGCGGTCAGGCCGGGGCGCCGGCCGCTAGGCGATCCGGGCTCACGGGCGTGATCGCGACGGATTCGCCGCAGCCGCAGGCCGAGGTCTGGTTCGGGTTGTTGAACACGAACTGGGACGACAGCTTGGTCGTCTGGAAATCCATCTCGGTGCCGAGCAGGAACAGCACCGCCTTGGGATCGATGAACACGGTCACGCCCCGGTCCTCGATCACGTCCTCGCCGGGATTGCGCGCCTCGGCATATTCCATCGTGTAGGACATGCCGGCGCAGCCACCGTTACGGACGCCGACGCGCAGACCCGCGATCGGGCGGTCGGCATCGGCCATGATCGCCTTGATCCGCTCCGCCGCGCGGTCGGTCAGCGTGATCACCTTGAAACCTGACATCGTGGTCGCTCTCCTGCGGCCGGGTTCAAGGCCCGGGCGGGTGAGGGGTTTGAACACCCGAAGAGATAAGCACTCCCCAGGCGGCGGTCCACCGTGAGACTTGGCAATGGTGAGACGGAGAAGCGCTCGATGCGGGGATCGCGCTCTCCGTTCTCGGCGCTCGCCTGACCGGCTACCACATGTCCAGCGCGATGCGGGCCTCGTCGGACATCCGGCTCTGATCCCACGGCGGGTCGAACACCATCGTCACTTGGCAGGACTGCACCCCCGGCACCGCCGAGACCGCGTTCTCGACCCAGCCCGGCATCTCGCCGGCCACGGGGCAGCCCGGGGCGGTCAGGGTCATGTCGATCAGCACCCGCCGGTCGTCCTCGATCTGCACCCGGTAGATCAGGCCGAGTTCGTAGATGTCGGCGGGAATCTCGGGATCGTAGACGCTCTTCAGCGCGGTGACGATCTCGTCGGTGAGCCGGTCGATCTCTTCGGCCGGAATCGCCGAGGCCGCCGCGAGGGCGGGGGCGTTGGTGCCGCCGGTGATGGTGGCGTCGGTGCTCATCGGATCTCTCCTTCCGGCCGCCACACAGGGCGGCCGAAACGTTCCAGAACAGTCAGGCGAACAGCGTCTCGGCCTTGGCCAGGGCCTCGGCCAGCGCGTCGATTTCCTGAGTGGTATTATACAGGCCGAACGAGGCGCGACAGGTGGAGGTGACACCGAAGCGCGTGAGCAGCGGCATCGCGCAATGGGTGCCGGCGCGCACGGCCACGCCCTGACGGTCGATCACGGTGGCGATGTCGTGGGCATGGGCGCCCTTGACCTCGAAGGCGATGACGCCGCCCTTGTTGCGGGAATGGCCGATCTGGCGCACGGAGTTCATCGCCCCGAGCCGCTCCTGGGCATAGGCCGTCAGCATCGCCTCGTGGGCGGCGATGTTCTCGCGGCCGAGCTTCATCATGAATTCCAAAGCCGCGCCGAGACCGACCGCCTCGATGATCGCCGGCGTGCCCGCCTCGAAGCGGTGGGGCGGATCGTTGTAGGTGATCGCATCCTGGGTCACCGTGCGGATCATCTCGCCGCCGCCCTGATAGGGGGGCAGCCGATCCAGCCATTCCTTCTTGCCGTAGAGGACGCCGATCCCGGTCGGGCCGTAGACCTTGTGGCCGGTGAAGACGAAGAAGTCGCAATCGAGCGCCTGCACGTCGATGGGGCGGTGGACCGCGCTCTGCGCCCCGTCGAGCAGAACCGGCACGCCGTGGGCATGGGCGATGCGCACGATCTCCTCACCCGGCGTCACCGTGCCGAGCACGTTCGACATATGGGTGAGCGCCACCATCTTGGTGCGCGGGCTGAACAGCTTCTCGTATTCCTCGACCAGGAAGTTGCCGTCGTCGTCCACCGGCGCCCACTTGATGACGGCCCCGCGCCGCTCGCGCAGGAAGTGCCAGGGCACGATGTTGGAGTGGTGCTCCATGATCGAGAGGATGATCTCGTCCCCCTCCCCGATCAGCCCGGCCCAGCCCATGGAGGAGGCGACGAGGTTGTAGGCCTCGGTCGCGTTGCGGGTGAAGATGATCTCGTCGGTCGAGCGGGCGTTGAGGAACTGGCGCGTGGTCTCGCGCGCGCCCTCGAACCCCTCGGTCGCGGCATTGGCCATGTAGTGCAGGCCGCGATGGACGTTGGCGTAGCCGGTCTCCATGCAGGAGACCATGGCGTCGATCACCGCCCTCGGCTTCTGCGCCGAGGCGGCATTGTCGAGATAGACCAGCGGCTTGCCGTAGACTTTTTCCGAGAGGATCGGGAATTCGGCCCGGATCGCCTCGACATCATAGGGAGTGGCGGGGACGGGTGCGTTCATCGTCTCGACCTCGAAGCGTACCGGCCAGAATGCCGTCGATCCCACTCCGCCCCTCATCCTGAGGTGCCGGAGCGCAGCGGAGGCCTCGAAGGAGGGCTCCAGATGCCGTCACGATCCCTGGAGCCCTCCGTCGAGGCCCGTCGATACGGGCATCTCGGGATGAGATCAGGATTGGGACGATGCGGGCGATGAGCCCTCTCCCACCCCAGTCAGGCCTGCCCGATTTGGGCAGGTCCTTGCGGATCTCGGGCAAGCCCGAGATCCGTTGGGAAGGTGTCGGCGCTTAGCCCCGCGCCGCCAGCCACGCCTCGATCCCGCCGATCAGCGCGTCACGGGCGCCCTCGTGCGTGACCGTCTCCACCGCCTCGCCGACGAAGGCCTGCACCAGCAGGCTCTCGGCGGTCGCGCGCGGCAGGCCGCGGGCCATGAGGTAGAACAGCAGATCCTCGTCCGGCGCGCCGCAGGTGGCACCGTGGCCGCAGGCAACGTCGTCGGCGAAGATCTCCAGCTCCGGCTTGTTCATCATCTGACCGTCGTCGGTCAGAAGCAGGCAGTCGGACTTCATCTTGCCGTCGGTCTGCTGCGCGACCTGGCGGACGATGATCTTGCCCTGGAACACGCCGGTCGAATCGCCGTCGATCACCGTCTTGAACATCTCGCGGCCGACGCCGCCCGTCGCCGCATGGTCGGCGAGCAGGGTCGAATCCGCGAGCTGGCCATGGCCGAGGAGGGCCGCGCCGTTGACCACGGCGTTAGCGTCCTCACCCGCGACATGCAGGTAGATCTGATGACGCGAGAGCTTGGCGCCGGTGACGAGGTTGACGGTCTCGAGCTGCGCCCGGGCGTCGAGCCGCACCGAGAGCGTCGAGAGGGCGATGGCCGCGTCCCCTTCCCGGTTGAGCCGGGTGTGGCGGAAGGCGGCCTCCTCGCCGATGCGCACGTCGAGGGCATCGTTGGGCTGATAGGTCAGCCCGGCCGGCCCCTCGTGGCTCTCCAGCAGGAAGAACTCCGCACCGGCGCCGACCTCGACCAGCACGCGGGTCGCGGTCGAGAAGGCGGTGTCGCCGGTGCCGATGAAGCGCAGGTGCAGCGGCGTCGCGGGCTTGGCGCCGGCGGCCACCGAGATCAGCGCACCATCGGCCAGGAAGGCGGTGTTGAGCTGATAGATCGGGTTCTCGCGCACCTGCTCGACCGGAGCCAGCAGCGTCAGGCGGGCATCGCCCTGCGCCAGCGCCTCGTTGAGCGGAGTCACCGTCACGCCTTCGGGAATCCGGTCGAGATCCGACAGGGCGGCGACGAGGTGGCCGTTGACGAAGGTGAGGCGCGCGGCCTCGACCTCGGCGAACCCCTTGGCCCCGGCGGCAGCGGACCGCGCGGCCTCCTCGGACGGCGCCTCGGCCGGCGGGGCGGCCTCGGTGATGGCGGCGCGCAGGTCCGTGTACTTGAACGCCTCGACCCGGCGGCTCGGCAGGCCGGTCGCCTCGAAGAAGCGGAACGCCTCCTCGCGGCTGATGGCCTGCTCGCTGGCGAAGCTTTTGCGCGCGGACTCGAAGAGCTTGGAGAGCCCGGCCTCGGCGGGGGAGCGGAGATTGGTGACGTCGGCCATTACGCAGCCTCGCTCGCGCGGTACTCGGCATAGCCGGAGGCCTCGAGTTCGAGCGCCAGCTCCTTGCCGCCGGTCTTCACGATCTGGCCCTTCGACATGACGTGCACGGTGTCGGGCACGATGTGGTTCAGGAGCCGCTGATAGTGGGTGATGACGAGGAAGGAACGGCCTTCCGCCCGCAGCGCGTTCACGCCCTCGGAGACGATGCGCAGGGCGTCGATGTCGAGGCCGGAATCGGTCTCGTCGAGCACGCAGAACTTGGGCTGCAAGAGCGCCATCTGGAGGATCTCCATGCGCTTCTTCTCACCGCCGGAGAAACCGACATTGAGGGCGCGCTTGAGCATCTCCTTGTTGATCTCGAGCTTGTCGGCGGCCGCGTTCACCGCGCGGATGAAATCGGGGGTCGAGAGCTCGTCCTCGCCGCGCGCCTTGCGCTGGGCGTTGAGGCAGGCCTTGAGGAAGGTCATCGTGCCGACGCCGGGGATCTCCAGCGGGTACTGGAAGGCCAGGAAGATACCGGCGGCGGCGCGCTCATCGGCCGCCATCTCCAGGATGTTCTGCCCGTCGAGCAGGATCTCGCCGTCGAGAACCTCGTAATCCTCCTTGCCGGCGATGACGTAGGAGAGCGTCGACTTGCCCGACCCGTTCGGGCCCATGATCGCGGCGACCTCGCCGTCGTTCACGGTGAGGTTCAGGCCGTTGAGGATACGGTTGTCCTCGATCTGCACGACGAGGTTTTTGATCTCAAGCATGTCCGTCCAAGTCCTTCAAAACCATTCCTGATGCATCGCCCGCAGGAAGGCGGCGCTCTGAACCGGATCTCCGGGCAGGTCACCGATCACTGCGTCGACACCGCACCGGGGACAGAGCGTGGTGCCGTCATCGGCAACCACGCTCCGATCTCGTCCGGTGCGAACGTGTCCAGGCCATAGAAGCAGCCGCACGCGGCACTGCTTCTCACCTCGGCGGCGTGCCGCGCGCTGTGCCGATGGGCTGCACGCGGCACGTCCGAATCGAAGGTCGTCAGCCCACAGAGCCTTCGAGGCTGATGGAGATCAGCTTCTGGGCCTCCACCGCGAACTCCATCGGCAGCTGCTGCAGCACGTCGCGGACGAAGCCGTTGACGATGAGGGCGGTCGCCTCCTCCTCGGAGAGGCCGCGCTGCTGGCAGTAGAACTTCTGGTCCTCGGAGATCTTCGAGGTGGTGGCCTCGTGCTCGAAGACGGCGGAGGCGTTCTTCGACTCGATGTAGGGCACGGTGTGCGCCCCGCACTGGTCGCCGATCAGGAGCGAGTCGCAGTTGGTGAAGTTGCGGGCGCCCTTGGCCTTCTTGTGGGCCGAGACGAGGCCGCGATAGGTGTTCTGCGAGCGGCCGGCGGAAATGCCCTTCGAGATGATCCGGCTGGTCGTGTTACGCCCGAGATGGATCATCTTGGTGCCGGAATCGACCTGCTGCATGCCGTTCGACACCGCGATCGAGTAGAACTCGCCGCGAGAGTCGTCACCGCGCAGGATGCAGGACGGGTACTTCCAGGTGATGGCCGAGCCGGTCTCGACCTGCGTCCACGAGATCTTCGAGCGGGCGCCACGGCAATCGCCGCGCTTGGTCACGAAGTTGTAGATGCCGCCCTTGCCCTCGTTGTCGCCGGGATACCAGTTCTGGACGGTCGAGTACTTGATCTCGGCATCCTCCAGCGCCACCAGCTCGACCACCGCGGCGTGGAGCTGGTTGTCGTCGCGCTTCGGGGCGGTGCAGCCCTCGAGATACGAGACGTAGGAGCCCTTGTCGGCGATGATGAGGGTGCGCTCGAACTGGCCGGTATCGCGCTCGTTGATGCGGAAGTAGGTCGACAGCTCCATCGGGCAGCGCACGCCCGGCGGGATGTAGACGAACGAGCCGTCGGAGAAGACGGCCGAGTTCAGGGTCGCGAAGAAGTTGTCGGTCACCGGCACGACCGAGCCGAGATAGGTCTTCACGAGGTCCGGGTACTCGCGCACGGCTTCCGAGATCGGCATGAAGATCACGCCGGCCTTCTCCAGCTCCTTCTTGAAGGTGGTCGCCACCGAGACCGAATCGAACACGGCATCGACCGCGACGCGGCGCTCGGGCGCGATGCCTTCCAGCGCCTCGACCTCGCGCAGGGGAATGCCGAGCTTCTCGTAGGTCTTCAGGATCTCGGGATCGATGTCGTCGAGCGATTCCGGGCCCTGCCGCTTCGGCGCGGCATAGTAGTAGATGTCGTTGTAATCGACCTTGTCATAGGCGACGCGCGCCCATTCCGGCTCCTTCATGGTGAGCCAGCGCTTGTAGGCGTCGAGGCGCCATTCGAGCAGCCATGCCGGCTCGTTCTTCTTGGCCGAGATGAAGCGGATCACGTCCTCGGAGAGGCCCTTCTCGGACTTCTCCATCTCGATCACGGTCTCGAAGCCGTACTTGTACTGGTCGAGGTCGATCGAACGCACCCGATCGATGGTCTCCTGCACTGCAGGCATTCAACGTCTCCTACCGACTCCGGCGTCAAGGACCGGGGGTTTCCAACGAAAATGGCTTGGGCGGGCGGCGCTCAGGCTGCCTGCCCTCGCCGCTGATATAGGGATGCGGCGAGCCGTTCGAACCCCGCAACGAAGCGTTCGAGGTCCACATCCCGCGAATTCCAGCCGAAGCTGACGCGTAGGGCCCCCGCAGCGAGCGCAGGGCTCACGCCCATCGCCGCGAGGACCGGGGAACGGGCCACCTTGCCCGAGGAACAGGCCGAGCCCGACGAGACCGACAGGCCGGCAAGATCGAGGGCGATCAGTGCCGTGGCGGCCTCGAGGCCCGGCACGGCGAAGCTCAGGGTGTTGGGCAGGCGCGGCGCCCCCTCCCCGAACACGACGATATCCGGGACCATCCCCCGCAGGCGCGCCTCAAGGGCGTCGCGCAGGCCCGCGAGCCGGATGCCTTCGTCGGCGAGGGCGTGGCGGGCGATCTCCGCCGCCTCGCCCAGGCCGACGATGCCGGGCAAGTTCTCGGTACCGCAGCGCAGGCGCGCCTCCTGGCCGCCCCCGCGCAGGAAGGCCGCCTCCAGGCTGACGCCCGGAGCGAGGACCATCGCGCCGACCCCCTTGGGCGCCGCGAACTTGTGACCGGACAGGGTCAGGGCATCGAGCCCGAGGGCGGCGGCGTCGAGCGGGATCTTGCCCACCGCCTGCACCGCGTCGCTGTGGACCATGGCGCGACCATGGGCGCGGGCGAGCCGCAGGATCTCGGCGAGCGGCTGCACCACCCCGGTCTCGTTGTTGGCCGCCTGGACGGAGATCAGCACCGCCTCGTCGCGGCAGACGTCGAGCCGCTCCGCCAGCGCGTCGCACCGCAGGAGTCCGGCCGCATCCACCGGCAAGACATCGACCGCACCGGGCGCGAAGCGGTGGCCGGCGGAGACGCAGGGATGCTCGGTGGCGGAGATCATCAGCCGGGTCGGGGCCGGGAAACCCTGCTTGTGCAGGGCGCCGGAGAGCACGGCATTGGCAGCCTCGGTGCCGCCGCTCGTGAAGGTGACGGCGTCGGAGGCCACGCCGAGCAGGGCGGCGAGCTGGCCCCGGGCCCGTTGCAGGGCTTGGCGCGCCGCGCGGCCCTCGGCATGGATCGAGGAGGGATTGCCGGGCAAGTCGAGCGCGCGCGCGACCGCCAGCGCGACTTCCGGGCGCACCGGGGAAGTCGCGTTGTGATCGAGATAGCTGCGCGCTGCTGAAGTCATCCCGCCGTTCCGCTCCGCATCGTCCTGCCGAATCCTGATTTTCTTGATTTTGCCCCCCTCCCCCGTGCTAAGCCGCGCGAATCGCGTGCCTCCGCACCGTGTCGGGTTGCGAGCTTCAGTTTAGAATAGTTCTAATCGTCTAGAATTATTCTAAGAGCGCTTGTAAGTGGCGCGCGCAACGAGTCAAGCCGTGGCCGGCATCGTGCCGGCCCTATTGCCTGTACCCTTGCGCCGTTCCTTTTCGGAATCGCGCGGCGGGGTGCGGATCATCTTGAGGACACCATGCCCGAAGTCATCTTTTCCGGCCCGGCCGGCCGACTGGAAGGCCGCTATCAGGCGCCCAAGAAGAAGGGTGCGCCGATCGCGATCGTGCTCCATCCCCACCCCCAGTTCGGGGGCACGATGAACAATCAAATTGTGTACAATCTTTTCTACACCTTCGCCAATCGCGGATTCGCAGCCCTGCGCTTCAATTTCCGCGGGGTCGGGCGCAGCCAGGGCGCGTTCGACCACGGCTCGGGCGAACTCTCGGACGCGGCGGCCGCCCTCGATTGGGTGCAGTCGGTCAACCCTGAGGCGAAATCCTGCTGGATCGCCGGCGTGTCGTTCGGCTCGTGGATCGGCATGCAGCTGCTGATGCGCCGCCCGGAGATCGAGGGCTTCATCTCGATCGCCGCCATGGCCAACCGCTACGATTTCACCTTCCTCGCCCCCTGCCCCTCCTCCGGCCTGTTCGTGCACGGCTCGGAGGACCGGGTGGCCCCGGCCCGCGAGGTGATCCCGGTGATCGAGAAGGTGAAGACGCAGAAGGGCGTCATCATCGAGCACCAGATGGTCGAGGGCGCCAACCACTTCTTCGACGGCAAGGTCGACGAGCTGACCCAGACCGTGGACACCTATCTCGACAAGCGCCTCGGTGCGAAGACCGAGGCGGCGTAAGGCCGAAGCCCCCGGCGGCCGTCAGCCTTTGACGGTCGCCGTGAAGTCGGACCATTGCTCGACGCGAAAGGCGCGCAGATCGCGTACGGAAGCCGGAAACCAGGGCAGCGCCTTCAACGCCGAAATTGCCGCGAACAGCTTCGCGAGATCCTCGTTGCGGCTGACATAGAGGCTGCCCTGGATCCAGTCGAAGCCCTGCTGAGCACGCACTGTGCGGATATCGCCATAGGCCTGCGCAACACCTTTCGGATGATGGACTTGCGTCTCCGCAACCACCAGATCGAAGGCAATTGCGAACATCAGCGCTCCCTGGGATCGTCGAGGATGTCCGCGAGCGGGTAGTCGAGTTCCTCCCCCGTTTCCAGGACGCGGACCCGCATGCGGAGCGCCTCCTGCGGTCGCGGCGCTCCCAAGCCGACGATCTCGTAGACCGGCCCAACAGCACCGAACCGTCGCCAGGATCCGATCAAGGTGCGCGGCTCTGGAAGGGCGGCGGGCTTTGCATCGCGCATCGGCATCCTCGCTCTCGCAGGGTCAAAACCGGTTCCGACACCATCGCACGGATTGTCCGTGGCGCCGAGATGTCGCCGCATCGCTCAGGCCACCCTCGCCGGCTCGGCGACCGCGTGCAGCACCGGCACGGCGGGCGCGCCCTCCCATTCCGAATGGGCGGGGATCGACTCGCCCTTCATGACGATGGTGAGCGGGCGGAGCCGGGCGAAGTCGCCGACCCTGGTGTCGTAGAGGACGGTGGAGAAGGCCCCCACCGAGACGCCGCGCCCGATCTCGACCCGGCCGACCTTCATGATCCGGTCCTCGTAGAGATGAGTCTGCAGCGCCGCCGAGCGGTTGACCGCCGCGTAGTCGCCGATGGTGACGCAATCGAATTCGGTGATGTCGGTCATCAGCAGGCAGGTGCCTTTGCCGACCTTCACGCCGAACAGGCGCAGCACCCAGGGCAGGAAAGGCGTGCCCATCAGGTGCTCCAGCAGCACCTTGCCGGCCAGGCCCCAATAGGCCACCGCGATGGCCTCGGTCCGCATCGCCCACCACGACCACATCGGACGCATGCCGGGGCGGTAGGTGCCCATCAGCAGCCATTTGAGAACGATGACGCTCGTGGTCTGGATCAGCGCGATGACGACGCTGGCGGCCACGAAGGCGAAGGCCAGCCCGGCCCAATCCTCGGCGAGGATGGCCGGGTAGAACACGAAGTCGATCGTGCAGATGGCGAGCGAGATGTAGAGCATCGGCGAGAACGAGGTGGCGAAGGCCTCGAACAGGCCGCGCCGGAGCTTGGCCGCCTTGCTCGGCTCGAAGGTCTGGGCGGCCGAGCCGAGATCGACCTTCTGGCGCACCGGCAGGCGGATCGGCGGCGAGCCGAACCAGGTTTCGCCCGGCGCCATCGTCTCGTTGGCCGGCGGCTTCGACTTGATGCCGATCAGCACGTCGTCGGGGATCCGCGCCCCCGGCGGCAGCACGCCGTCATTGCCGACGAAGACGCGGGCGCCGGTCTCGACCGGATGGAGATGCATCCAGCCGCGGCGGATCTCCTCCTCGCCGACCACCACCTCGTCGGCGATGAAGTTGTTCGCGCCGACCGAAACGAGGTCGTGACGGGAGCCGAGATTGGTCGAGATCTCGGCGCCCCGGCCCATCCGCGCGCCCATCAGCCGGTACCAAGCCCGCATGTAGACGGTGGCGAACAGCGAGGAGAGCGTCTCCAGGGTCACCTCGGAGGCGAGCGCCACGAGCCATTTGCGCAGGTAGAAGCCCGACCAGATCGAGTAGGTGCCGTGGGTCGCCCGCGGCAGCACCGCCCAGCGGATGGCGGCGATGAGCAGCACCGTGCCCGCCGTCATCAGCATGGCGGTCGGCCAGGTCAGCAGCGGCAGGTAGGTGTGGTAATCGACGTCGGTGATCTCCGAGAGCTGATCGGAGATCTGGTCGAAGATGTAGAAGGCCGGGAAGATCGGCAGCAGGCCGACCGCCGGCACCGCCGCCAGGAGGAAGGCGTAGACCGCGCCGAAGGCCGCCCGGCGCGCCGGCGAGGCGGTGGCCGGCTCGGGAAGATCGGCGAAATCGACGGTGCCGACCCGGCGGCCCGGCGATCCGTCCCAGGCCTCGGCCGTGCCGATCTCGGTGCCGGCCGGCACGGTGGTGAGGTCGGCGATCTCGGCATGGTCGCCGATCACGGTGCGGGGGCCGATGACGCAGGAGGTGCCGATGGCGACGTCCTCGCCGATCTCGACGGGGCCGATGACCAGCTCGTCGCCGACGACCTCGGCATTGGCGATCACCAGCCGGCCGCCGAGGGAGGAGCCGCGGCCGATGCTCAGGAGGTCGGCCGCGCCGACATCGAGATCGGAGATCAGCACGTCCTCGCCGATCTTCGCGCCGAGCAGGCGCAGATAGGCGACGATGGCCGGCGAGCCCTGGAGCCACTTGATGTGCACCAGCGGCGTCAGGCGCTGCGCCAGCCACCAGCGGTAATAATAGACCCCCCAGAGCGGGTAGCGCCCCGGCTTGGTCCGCCCGAGGATCAGCCATTTGGCGGCGATGGCGACCGCCGCCGTCACCGCGTTGATGCCGATATAGACGAGCAGCAGGACGCCGAGTTCGCCCCAGAAACCGAGCCCTCCGCCGGTGAGCAGCAGGTAGGTGACGAAGATGCCGAGCCACTGCGCCGTGGCCAGCGCGATCACGAAGGGCAAAGCCACGGCCTGGGCGAGGCCGCACAGCGCCCGCCGCAGCAGCGGGGGCGGGGCGAAGCTCAGATCCCGCACGGCGGTCTGGGCGCCGACGCCGCCGGTCCGCTCGATCAGGTGTGACGCCATCGTCCGCAGCGTCCGGCCGGTATAGACGTCCTGCAGGGTGATGCCGGCGAGCGCCGGGATCTCGCGCACCGCGCCGACGAAGCGGGCGGCGAGCAGGGAATGGCCGCCGAGTTCGGAGAAGAAATCCGCCTCGAAGCCGATCGGCTGGTCGCCGAACACCCTCTTGGCGGCTGCCAGAAGCGCGGCCTCGGTCTCGTTGTCGGGCGCTTCCTGCTCACCCTCGGCCACCGCGACGGTCAGCGGAGCGATCCGCAGCGCCTTGCGGTCGACCTTACCGGAAGTGAGCCGCGGCAGGGTCTCCACGGTCTCGAAATGGCCGGGCACCATGTAGGGCGGCATCTGCGCCGCGAGGCTCTTCCGGAGCGCCGCGCGGTCGAGATCGGCCCCGCGCTCGGGGACGAGGAAGGCCACCAGCCGGTCGACCTCGTCGTCCCGGCGCAGCACCACCGCCGCTTGATTGACGCCGGCCTCCCCCCGGATGCGGGATTCGATCTCGCCGAGTTCGACCCGGAAGCCGCGAATCTTGACCTGATCGTCGATGCGGCCGTGGAAGACGATGTCGCCGTCGGCCGTCATCGAGACGGCATCGCCCGAGCGGTAGAGGACCGGATCGGTCCCGTCGGACGGGTAGGGGTTGGCGACGAACTTTTCCGCCGTCAGCTCCGGCCGCTTGAGATAGCCCTTGGCGACGCCGGGGCCGCCGATCAGCAATTCGCCCTGCTCGCCGGGCTTCAACAGGGTCAGCGCCTCGTCGGCGACATAGACCGAGTAATTCGGGATCGGGCCGCCTATGGTGACGGGCCGGCCCGGCTTCATCTCGGCGGCGGTCGCCACCACGGTGGCCTCGGTCGGCCCGTAGGTGTTGAACAGGCGCCGCCGGTCCGTCGCCCAGCGCGCCACCAGTGGCTCGGGCAGGGCCTCGCCGCCGAGCAGGACGAGGCGGACGCTGGGCAGATCGCCGGGGATCATGGCGAGCAGGGTCGGCACCGTGTCGAGCACGGTGACGCGGGCCTCGGCGATGATCGCGGGGAGGGCTTCCACATCGCCCATCATGGCCGGGCTCGCCACGAACAGGCAGGCGCCCACCAGATAGGGCACCCAGATCTCCTCCATCGAGAGATCGAAGGCGACCGAGGCGCCCTGGAACACCACGTCGTCGGCGCGCATGCCGTAGACGGCGTTCCCCGCGCGCAGGAAGTGGCAGATATTGGCATGGCTGATGACGATGCCCTTCGGCACGCCGGTCGAGCCCGAGGTGTAGATCAGGTAGGCCGGGTGCTCCGGGGTCAGGCCGGCGGCCTCGAGATCGGGCGCTGGCCTCCCCTGCCCCGCCGCCAGAAGCTCCGTGCTGGTGACGGGCGGCGTGCCCTCCGGTGCCTGGGGCCGCAGGGCCTCCGAGACGAGGAGCGCCTTGGCCGCCGCATCCCCTAGGCAGACCGCGACCCGGTCGGCGGGTGCCTCGGCATCGAAGGGGAGCCAGGCGGCGCCGGACTTGGTGATGCCGATCTGCGCGATCAGCAATTCGGTGCCGCGGGCCATCCACAGGCCGACCACGTCGCCGGGGCCGATGCCGCGGCTGGCGAGCCCCGCCGCGATGGCATCGGAACGGGCATCGACCTGCGCATAGGTCAGGACCGGGCGGCGGCCCTCCACCCCGGGCTCGGCGGCGTTGATCAGGCAGGGCGCGTCCGCGCGTTCCGCGGCGCTCGCCCGGAACAAAGCGGCCAGGGTTTCCCGGCGGATCAGGTCGGGGCGCGTGGCGCCGCGCAGGACGGCGCGGCCGTCGGGGCCCTCCCCCCATCCGCCGTCCTGCCGGTTCCGGCTTTTCTCGGCGAGACCGCTCATCGATGCTCCGCTGCCGCTTGTCGTGTCCGGCCGATCATCTCGCTGCGCGCGACCGGTAGCCGGGCCCCACTCCTGAGGCCCAATGGGCGGCGCCCTTGGCGGTTTTGCGACATGATTGCGCCGTCACGGAGTTTTCGGCCGGGGCGCCGCCTTCCGCGAGACCCCGAGGGTCGTTCCTTACACGGAGCCGACGGCGAAGAAACGTGCGTTCACAAACGCCGCGCCCACCACCGCGACTGACGCGTCCCTCACCCTGCCCCTTGCCCGGCCACCAGGTGAAGCGTGCGGGCGGCGGGCGAGAGCCGTACCTGCCGGCCCCAGCCGAAGCCGAGGAAGTCGTGCTCGATCCCGTCGGCGAACACCACCCCGCCCTCGTTCATCCGCGAGGTCACCACCAGATCCGCATCGGTGAGCTTGCCGGCCCGTAGCCGGGTGGCGGTGGCGACGCTCGGGAACGGCTCGCGCACCCAGTAGCCGACCGCCCGCTCCTCGGGCGCGAGCGGCAGGCCGAGCGCGGTCGCCTCGGCGATCGAGCGCGCCCAGCCGGTGGCTCCGGTGCCGGAGGCGACGATCAGCCCGCTGGAGGACTGCTCCTCCGCCGCGATGCCCCCCTCGTCCGGCGCCTCGATCCGGTAGCGGGCGGATTGGTGGCCGCGATGACCCACGAAGATCTCGTTGAGGGCGAATAGGCGCTCGCCGCCGTCGAGCACCGCCTGGACCATGGTGCGCTGCTCGATCGCCACCGCCCCGGCGACGCTCGCCGGCAGCAGCCGGCCCAGGCCCTCGACGCGGTTGCGCACCAGCACCCCGTCATAGAGGTCGGGGGCCGGGTTGATCCCGATCACCGGCTGGCCGTCGAGATACTTCGCGACATTGGCGATCAGCCCGTCCTGGCCGACGGCGACGACCACGTCGTCGGGGCCGAACAGGAAGCGGTCGAGATCGGCCCGCCGCACCGAGGCCTGGCGCCACTCCCCCGGCACCGTGGCCCTGGCCCGCGCCAGCACGGCGTGGAAGCGGTCATGGCGCGCCTCCACCTCGGCCAGTCCCTGACCCCGGCTCTCCAGGAAGAAGCGTGCTTGGCCCCTGGTGGCGTGCCGGGCGATCAGCAGCTCGTAATCGGTCTCGCGGGTGACGAAGACCGCCCGCGGCGCGAGTGCGGCCATGGCATTCGTCCTTTCGCCTCAGCGCGGCGTGAGGGTCGGCGGCCGGCGGAACTCGCCGAGCACGGTGGCGAGCAGGTCCGGCGTCACGGTGACGTGCTCGATGGTGTCGAGCTTGCCCGCCAGAGCCTGGGCGGCGAGGCCCAGCAGGGTGCCCGGCGCCACGTCGCGATAGACCGCGATGCGCGCCCGCTCGGCCTCCGCCCGTGCGCCCTCGACCACACGGATGCGCTCGGCCTCCGCCCCGGCGGCGATGCCCTCCGCCTCGGCCCGCGCCTCCGCCCGGTTGCGGGCGTTCTGCGCCTCCTCCGCGATCAGCAGCGCCTCCCGCCGCGCCAGTTCGGTCTTCGTGGCGAGTTCGTTCTCGGCGATGGCGCGCTCCTTCTCCACCGCCAGGGCCCGGCGGGCGAAGGTCGCCTCGTCCGCCTTCTGCTGCAGCGCCTCGTAGGTCGGCGTCTGCAGGGCGCGCTCCAATTCGCTCGACGGCGCGAGGTTGGTCAGCCGCACCGACACCACCGCGACGCCGATCTCGGCCAGCGACGGGTCGGTCCCGAGGGCCGCCTGCAACTGCCCGCGCAGGGCCTCAGGCCCGGCATCGAGCAGGGCCCGCACCGGCGCCTGCCCCAGGAATTGCAGCACCGTCTGGTTGGCGAGGCCGGCGATGCGCGCCTCGATCTTCTCGACCGGCTCGCCCTGGAGCCGGCCGGTGCGCAGATCGAGGGAGAAATCGACCCGGGCGGCGAGGCGGGCGGGATCGGCGACGTGCCAGCCGACGCTGCCCTGCACCGCCACCGTCTGGAAGTCCTGGCTGCGGCCACGGACGAACAAAGTCATCTCGCGGTCGTCCATCGGCACCTCGCTGACGCTGGCCGTCTCCGGGCGGAACCAGAAGACGAGGCCGCGCCCGCTCTGCCGCGCCCGGCCGTTGCGAAACCGGATCACGTAGCGGCTGGCCTCGCTCCTCAGCTGCGAGAGGACGCCGAAGCGACGGATCGTGGCCATGTCAGTCTCCTTTCCGGAAGCGGAACAGCTCGGCGGGGCGGTAGGAGGTGCCCGTCTCGAGCCGGCCGGTGGGTTCGAGCCAGCCGCGGTCGAGCATCCGGCGGCGGAAGGCGGGCTTGTTGAGGGGCGTCCCGAGGATCGCCTCGTGCACGTCCTGCAGCTGGCGCAGGGTGAACAGGTCGGGCAGCAGGGCGAAGCCGACCTCCGAATAGTCGAGCTTGCCCCGCAGCCGCAGCATGGCGAGGGCGACGATCTCGGCATGGTCGAAGGCGAGCGTGAGGACTTCGCCTCCGGCCGACAGGACCGTGACCGGGCCGCCCGCCTCCCCGGCCCAGGGCACCGCGACGCGGCCCGGCTGCAGGGCCGGGGTCCGCGCCAGAACCTCGGTGAAGGCCGCCTCGGTCAGCAGGGCGAGATAGGCGACCGTGACGATGCGCATGCGCGGATCGCGGTTCACCGCGCCGAAGGTGTAGAGCTGCTCCAGATGAGCCGGCGGCGCCCCCGCCTTCTCGCGCAGGACACGCCCGGCCGCGTCATCGAGCGCCTCGCCGATCCCGACGAAGCCGCCGGGCAGGGCGTGGCGCCCCGCATGGGGGTGCTCGGCGCGTTTCACGAGCAGGACGGCCGGCTGCCCGCCCTGCAGGCCGAGCAGCACCAGATCCACGGTCAAAGCCGGCCGGGCGTAATCGGCGGGATCGTAGCGCGCCAGGAAGGCGGCCTCCGATTCGGCTTGGATCATGACGCCGCCCCATCCCCTTATATCCAACTCGCGTCTTAGCTATGCGCAAGATGGATATATGTCAACGCGACGCTTGGCGATGCCGGCCGGCCTTCCGGTTTCGGCCCCGGCGAGAACGATGTTTGCGGAGACGACCTCAGGCCCAGCGCCAGCCGCCGGGATCGATGACGAGGATGCTGCCCTGGCGGATGCCGATGCGCGGGGCGGCGTAGATGTCGAGATGGCCGTAGACGACCAGCAGCGCCCGGGCGACGCCGCCATGGGCGACCATCACCGTCGGGCGGCGCAACTCCGCCACCACCTCCTCCACCCGCGCCTCGACCATGGCGTAGCTCTCGGCATTCTCGCCCTGGGGCCGGTAGCCCCAGCGGTCGCGGTCGCGGGCGGCGGCCCCGGCGGGATCGCGCCGCCGGATCTCGGCCCAGGTCCGGCCCTCCCAGCTGCCGAAGCCGATCTCCCTCAGGCGCGGATCGGTGCGGTAGCCGGCGGGCGGCAAGCCGATATCGGCGCGAATCGCCTCCATGGTCCGGCGGGTCCGGGTCAGCGGGCTGGCCACGTAATCGGCGGTGGGCAGGACCGCCCCCGCCACACGGCGCAGGCGCTTGGCCGCCTCCCCGGCCTGAACCAGACCATAGGCGTTGAGATCGGTGTCGCGGTGGCCCTGAAGGCGGCCCTCCGCGTTCCAGTCGGTCTGGCCGTGGCGCACGAACCAGATCGTCGGTCCGTCGCTCACGCGGCCGCCCCGCTGCGGCGGCGCAGCCCCGGCATCCCCCCAGCGCCGGATCGGGAACGGCAGCGGCGGCGCATCTGTTGGGAGCTCAAGCTTTTCCCTTCCTGCGGGCCCGGCTGGCGGCCCCGCGATCGGCTCGTGAGCGGATAATTTTCGGCATGGCGCGCAAGAACGGCAAGGACGGCAAGGGGTCTCAGGCGGAGAAAGCGCGGGAAACAAAGTCGCAGGCGGCACCGGTCGGCGACCATCCGCCCTCCTCCGCCCGCTGGGCCCGCGCGGCCGATGCCGGGGCGGGCACCGCGCCGAGCCTGTCGCCGCATCTCCACCCGGTCCTGCCTCCGGCGGCCCCGGGCATCGTCACCGTCGCGCCGGACCAGCGCTTCAGCCTCGCCTCGGTCGATCCGAACGCGACCGGCGGCCTCGACAAGGCCGAGGCCAAGGCCGCGCTCGAGGCGCAGCGGGAGCGCATCAAGGCCCTGCAGGAAAAGCTCTACGCCGAGCGCCGCCGCAGCCTGCTGGTGGTGTTCCAGGCGATCGATACCGGCGGCAAGGACGGCACCATCCGGAGCGTGCTGGAGGGGGTGAACCCGCAGGGCTGCCGGGTCTGGTCGTTCAAGGTGCCGAGCGCGGAGGAGCTCGATCAGGATTTCCTGTGGCGCTACCACGCCCGCGCTCCGGGCCGCGGCCTGATCGGCGTGTTCAACCGCAGCCATTACGAGGACGTGCTGGTGGTGCGGGTGAAGGGCCTCGTGCCGGAGGAGACGTGGCGGGAGCGCTACGGGCTCATCAACGACTTCGAGCGGCTGCTCACCCTCTCGGGCACGGTGATCCTCAAGTTCTTCCTGCACATCTCCAAGGACGAGCAGAAGGCGCGCCTGGAGGCCCGCCTCGCCGACCCGACCAAGCATTGGAAGTTCGACCCCGCCGACCTCGTGGAGCGCGAGAGCTGGAACGCCTACCAGAGCGCCTTCGACGACGCGCTCTGCCGCTGCTCGACCCCCTACGCCCCCTGGCACGTGGTGCCGGCCAACCGCAAATGGGCCCGCAACCTGATGGTCGCCCGCACCATCGCCGACACGCTCGAAGCGATGGACCCGCACTTTCCCGAGCCGCGTCCGGGCCTCGACAAGATCAAGGTCCCGGATTGATCCGCCGCGGGGCCAAGATCCGGCCTGTTCACAAGTTCCGGCCTCCTCGAATCGTCGCCTGAACGGTTACACTCTCCCGCTCAAGCGCGGGGGCCTCGATGCCGACGGTTCGCGAGATCGAGGTGGCCGGCTATCGGTCGCTCAGAAGCATCCGGTTTCCGGTGGGGCCGCTCTCGGTCTTCGTCGGCGGCAACGGCACCGGCAAGACCAACCTGTACCGCGCCTTCGCCCTGCTTCAGACCGCCGGCCAGGGCGGCCTGACCCGGGCGCTCGCCGCCGAGGGCGGGATGGACTCGGTGCTCTGGGCCGGGCCGCGCCGCCGGAACGAGCCGGCCCGGATGCGGCTCGGCGTCGAATTGCTCGACGAGGCCAACGGCCAAGCCTACGGCTACGCGGTCGAGGTCGGTCTCGTGCCCCAGGCCGGGGGCAGGATCTACGGAGCCGCCTTCGCCCTGGAACCCCAGGTGAAGACGGAGCGGCTCATCGTCCGAGCCGGCGCCCGGCCGGTCACGGTGCTCGACCGCGACGGCCCCACCGGCTCCGTCCGCGACGAGGAAGGCCGCAAGCGCCCGATCGGCCAGGATCTGCTGCCGACCGAGACGGCGTTGTCCGCGCTCCAGGACGCCGTGCGCTTTCCCGAATTGCAGATCGTGCGGCAGGCGATGGGGGCGTGGCGCTTCTACCACGACATCCGCACCGATGCCGGGTCTCCCCTGCGCCGCCCCTGCCTCGCGGTGACGACGCCGATGCTGTCCTCCGACGGCGGCGACCTCGCGGCCGTCTTCGCCACCCTCACCCATATCCGCGGCGACACCGCCGATCTCGACGCGGCCATCGCCGATGCCTTTCCCGGCGCCCGCCTCGTGGTGCCGGAGCCGGAGCGGGAGGCGCGGTTCGGGCTGATCCTGCCCGATTACCCGAAGCGGGTCTTCGCGGCCGCCGAACTCTCCGACGGGACGCTGCGCTACCTCGCGTTGGCGGGCACGCTGCTGGCCTACCGGCTCCCGCCCTTCCTCGCCCTGAACGAACCCGAGACCAGCCTGCACCCGGATCTGATGGCCCCCCTGGCGCGGATGATCGTGCGGGCGGCGCAGCGCACGCAGGTCTGGCTGGTGACGCATTCCGAGCGCCTCGCCGCAGCGGTCGCCGGACAGGGCGGGGTGCGTCCGCGCGTCGTGCTCAAGCGCGAAGGCGCGACCTGGATCGACGGCCTGCGGCTCGCCGGCGACTTTTCCGATGACGACGAGGAGTGAAGCGTGGGGATCGCGCTTTGGGCGGGGCCGCCGGGGCCGGGAGAGGAGACGCCGAGAGCACCGTCTTTTTCCGAAAGCCGGTATCCCCCTTTCGGGACGATGCGCA
>NZ_NKUI01000105.1 GCF_014845115.1 Methylorubrum zatmanii
TCTCCCGCATAGCTCCCGGAACCACGCCGCCCATCACGGTCGGGAACTGGACGAGGCCGTCCTTCTCCAGCTGAGCCGGCTTCAGCGGCGCGTCGGTGGCGCCGAAATCGACGGTCTTGGCCTGGATCTGCTTGATGCCGCCGCCCGAACCGATCGACTGATAGTTCAGGCTGGTGCCGGTCTCCTTGCGGTAGGCTTCGGCCCATTTCGAGTAGACGGGGAAGGGGAAGGTGGCGCCGGCGCCCGTGATCTCTACAGCCAGGGCAGAGGTCGCGAACTGGGCGGCCGCAAGGCCAACCGCCAGAGCATAAGCGAAGGGTTTCACGAGCTTCTCCGTTGGATGTCGGATGCTGTCTGCAGGCCGGGTCTAGTCCCAAACCGGGCCCGCCGCGACATCGCTGCCAACTAGTTCACCGACGCGCCGCCTCTATGACAGCCACATGACGGAGACATGACAGCGCCCGGAGAGGCGGAATTTCATTGAGGATGGGACCGCTTGGGCCCGGTCGGACGTTACCGCATCAGGTGCCAGGGTGAGCCGTGGGCCGGATTCCCTCGAACCGCCCGCTCGCGGAGATGCCTCCGGCCGATGCGGCGGCGACCGATCTTCGGGAGATCCCGGCCGCCGCCTCGCCGGGGCTTGCATATCCGAGGAGATCGCCGGCGTGACGGAGCCGCAACCAGCCCGGGCGGGAGACCTTTCGCTCGATACCGCCGACCCTCAGGAGGCGGCCTACAAGGCGCTCCACGCGGAGCGGGCCGCCCTGGAAGAGGAATTGACGCTGCTACAGCAGCGCCAGCGTTTCGGTCAGGACGAGGAAGAGATCGAGGCGGCTCGGGTGACCGAGGCTGCCCTGTTGAAGGATCTCGATCGCGTCCTGACGATGATCCGCGCCGCCGAGATCCGGCGTCAACAGCCGCAGGCACGGCGCTGGCAATGAGGCGAGCGACCTCGGCAACCGGAGGCCTCAGGTGGGACGGCGGCGGTCCCGCTCCTTCTGCCGCAGACGCAGCAGCAGCTGGATCTGATCGTCGGTGATCGGTTGCGCGTCGCAGCTGTCGACATAGGCGTCGCGCAGGCCCTGTCCGATCCGGTGGCGCGTCTCACCATTCAGCGCCGGCATCGCGGCCTCCGCCGTCGAGCCTCCGATATAGTCCGTCGCGAGATGTTCCATGGATCGACCGGGCCGAAATCAAAAGGAACCGTATCGCCCCGAGGAGACGTGAGCGATGGTATTCTAGATTGCGGCGAGATGGTTAACAAAAGACTTACGCCCTGGCTGGCGACGTCCCGTAACGTTCTGCCGAACCCTTTGAATTCGAGTTCAGAAGGGTTCAGTGGAACGCGTTTCGTGCGATCACGCACATATCGCGGGAACCGTTGTTTTGGGCGCCCGTCGCCGCTCCGCGGAATTGTCCTGAGCGATCAATGCGTTCAGGCCTGAACCACGCAGACCTCCATCCGCCGGCCCGACTTTGCAGAACACGGCCGGGATGAGGAGGCGAGGGAGGGTCGTTTCCCCTGTGTCGCTGGGCTGCCCGCCCAGATGCTTTACGCAGGCGACAGGCGGACCGAGTCTCCCGAGGGATTCGGTCCGCCGCGCGCTCGCGATCCCCGGTCCGTTGCGACGCGACCGACACAGATTTCGGCGCCGAACGAGACAATGCCGTCGCTTCGGCATTCTCTCGGGATGAGGTGTCATCCCTCGGCCTTGTCGCCCTACCCTTGCTTCGCGCCGCCCTGCGGGTCGGTGGCGTCCTCGCCGGCAACGTGCCCGCTGGCATGGCCCCGCGGTGTCAGTTGCGGACGGCTCGGCGCTTCGCCGCGATCCTCGGACGGCATCCCGTCCGGTCTTCTCGTCGGGTCGGCCCTTGTACCCCCCTCAAGGGCAACCCGACCAATCCCGGCCAGGTTCATGCCCCGTCGGGCGTTGGCCGGTGGAGTCTATCGAAAGCGCGCCCGGATCGTCTCGTCGCTCCGCCACAATGTATGGCAGACCTTCGCAGATTCCGAACAGGATGCCGTCAGCATGAAGATGTCGGGAACGATCGAGGCATCCGGTACGGTCAGCTCGACACCATGCGCCGTGATGTCATGGATGAGGCATCCGATGGACGTGTGCTCGTCCAGCGCAATCAAGCCGGCATCGTCGCCCGGAGCTGTTCCGGACGGAACAGGTGCCGGAAAGGTGGAGGACGGCGTGGGAAAGCGGGAAGCAGCAGTCGCGCCCCGGCTCCATGCAACCGGGGCCACCACTAAGAGTCAGGGACAAAACCGT
>NZ_NKUI01000106.1 GCF_014845115.1 Methylorubrum zatmanii
GGCCCCGGCGACGACCCCCGCCCCGGGCTCGACCGATCCGATCCCGGCGAGCCGCAGCCCGGCCTCGTCCTCCAAGGCCTTCGGCGGCCTGATCGTGTTCAACGAGGTGACCGGTGGGGCCGGCGCCCGGATCACCGATGCGACGGTGACCTCCGCCCTCGACCTGTCGGTCCGGGCCGAGGACGCGGCCGACATCTCGGCGACTCTGCTCAGCACCGTCACCGCCTCCGGCGGCGCCTCCTTCCAGTCGAAATCCGGCGCGGCCGGCACCAGCGGCGGGACCGGCGGTGGCTCGGTCATCGCCGCCAACGGCATCGCGGCGACCAACGTCGTGCGCGGCGGCGCCGAGGCCAGCGTTCTGCGCGCGACGGTCGAATCCACGGAGGGCAATCTCGCGGTCACCGCCGACAACAAGGTGGGCGTCGATGCGCGGCTGCGGGCCTCGACCACGACCTCAGGCGGCACCGGCAGCGTCTCCGCTGCGGTCACGCTCGCCTTCAACTCGGTGGGCTACGAGACCCAGAACCTTCTCTTCAACACCGTCGATGCGCTGATCGGCCAGTCGGCGATCTCCGGCGCCTTCGGCGGCGAGACTGGATCGGGCGCCAAGGCGACCATCGTGCAATCCTCGGCGAAGGCCGGGGGCGACCTGAGCGTCGCCGCGACCTCCGCCGCCAAGATCAACGCGACGGTCAGCAACGCTGCCCGCTCCTCGACCGATGCCCTGAAGGGGTCCGGCGGCACCGGCTTCGGCGTGGTGCTCGCCTCGAACAAGGTGAGCGGCAGCGCCGTCGCCTTCATCGACAATACCGGCGTCACCAAGGACATCACGGCGGGCGGGGCGCTCGCCGTCACCGCAACGGATGCGGCCGGTATCACCTCGAACGTCCAGATCGTGACGAGCTCGACGGTCGTGAAGACCGATGGCGGCTCCGTCACGAACCAGTCGAAGCTCAACAAGTATCTGCCGTCCAACTTCTCGACCAACCCGAACGAGGTCCAGTCGGCGACGATTCAGTCGAACCTGATCAAGAACCGCAGCGACTGGGCGCCGGCTCAGCTCACGGCCGTCGAGCAGCAGGTCACGGCGCAGGTCGCCCGGGTCAAGGGACTCGTCGAGCAGCTTCAGGCCGGCCCCGCGACGCTGTTGAAGCAGGTCGAGACGAACCTGCTCAAGCTCAAGGCGGGCGATGTCGCGAACGATTACCTGATCGCGATCAACCAGACCCTGGTCGACCAGCTCAAGGCGATCAAGCCCGGCACGATTCCGAGCACCGATCAGACCGACCTCGCCAAGCGGATCGAAGACGCGGCGAAGGCGCTGTCGGATCACTTGACGGTCGCCTCGATCAACACCGAAGCCGCCGACGCGGCGCGGAACGACGCGCTGAAGGTCGCTGCCGAGGCGGCGCGGCGCGGCTATCTCGACGATGCGGCTTTGCGCAACAGCGTCGTCGGCCCGAACAAGACCGCCACCACCGTCAAGGCGGAGCAGACGGTCGGACAGCTGATCCGCCTGCAGGTCCTCGCCGACCGGGCGGTGATCGAGGTCGGAGCCAAGATCAAGGACCTGAAGGATGGGCTCAACGCCTTCCTGAAGCCGTTCGGCCTGAGCACCGACAGCATCGGCACCCTCGACCTCTCGGCCTATGGCCAGAAGCCGAAGACGACGAACCCGCAGGATGTCACCTTCGGCACGCGGGTGCGGATCGCCGACGGCTACGCCAAGCCGACCTTCAAGACCGGGCAGGGCACCATCACGGTCAAGACCGGCGACACAATCCAGGATCTCGGTGGCAAGATCTACAAGTATGTCGGCGCCGACCTGCTGAGTGAGATCGATTCCCAGAGTCCCGACCTCACCGATGCGACGAAGTGGAAGCTGATCGCCGACAAAGCCGATGCCTACAAGGCCGGCGATATCTTCATCTATATGGGGGCCGACGCGAAGGTCGATCTCGCGGCGACGGATTACACCAATAAGCTGCTCTGGAAGCGGGCACTCGAATCGAACTTCATCCCGGATGGGCTGAAGCTGCCGACGACCGGCACCGGCACCGGCACGACGCCGGCCCCGGCCACCCCCGCCACCGAGACCGTCGCGCCGACCGGTGACCCCTCGGCCAACAACGCCGCCAAGACCGGCACGGTGACGCCGCAGCCGGCGTCGTCGCTCGCGATCGGCGGGCTCGTCGTGCTCAACAGCGTGCACGGCGATGCCGTGGCGCGGATCACCGGCGTCACCGCCACGGCGGGGGACGCCGTCACGGTCAAGGCGAGCGAGGCCGCCACGATCAAGGCGACCGCCGACAGCGCCGCCAACGTGAAGTCGTCGAATTCCTACAAGCCGACGGGCACCGGCACTCCGGCCCCGGCGCCGGCGGGTGACCCGTCCACCGACCGGAGCCTCGGCACCAAGAGCCAGCCCACCAGCCTCGCGCTCGGCGGCGTCATCGCCACCAACGCCGTCCTCGGCACGGCCCGGGCGGAGATCGTCGACAGCACCGTGACCGGTGCGGGCCTCGCGGTCGATGCGGCCAACACCGCCACGGTCGATGCGACCAACAAGACTGCCACCTCCAGCGACCAGGGCGCGGTCTCGATCACGCTTGCCTTCAACAGCGTCGGCTGGAAGGAGCAGAACATCCTGTTCCGCGCCGCCGACACGATCACCGGCCAGCCGCTGATCGCCGAGGCCGGCGACAACGCCTCCGATCCGTCGGGCGCGCGGGCGCAGATCCTGCGCAGCAACGTCACCACCACGGGCGCCGGCAACGCCCTCGCGGTCACCGCGCGGTCGGACGCCTCGATCAATGCGCAGCTGACCAACAAGGCCAGCGCCTCGCAGACCGTGCTCAAGGATGCGAGCGCCTTCGCCATCGGCTTCGCGCTGACCGGCAACCTCGTGAATTCCGAGGCCGTGGCCCGCATCGACAGCAGCAACGCGGCCGGCACCGCCATCGACTCGACCAAGACCATCGACGCCAGCGGCGCGGTGACGCTCTCGGCGACGAGCAACGGCAGCATCACCTCGGGCAACAGCCTCTCCGCGATCGCCAGCTTGACCAAGCCGAGCATGCTGGAGGACTTCGCCAACAAGATTCTCGACAATTACACCTACACCACCGAATCCGGCTCGAAGACCGTCAAGTTCGGCGACATCGTCTTCGCGAAGGTGAACGGCCAGGAGAAGCGGTTCGTCTATTTCGGCGACACGAAGGCCAACACCAATCTCAAGACGGAAAGCTACACGGAGGAGAACGGCTGGCGGGAGAACAACCTCCGCGAGTTCGTGCAATTCCTGCCGCCGGGCGTGCTCAACCTCGGCGAGAGCAAGGACACCGCCGGCTCGCCCACGCCGCCGGCCAGCGATGCCCAGCCTGCCAGCGGCCAGACCCCCGCCAAGCCCTACGCGGTGGCGGTGAGCGGCATCCTCGTGACCAACGACGTCCGCAGCGTCGCCACGGCGGCGCTGACCGGCATGACCGTCGCCAAGGCCGGCGATGTCAGCGTGCAGGCGGAGCAGAAGGGTTCGATCACGGCGAGTGTCGCCAGCAAGGTCGAGTCGAAGCTGAAGCCCGGCACCAAGGCCGGCACCAAGACCTCCGTCGCCGCCCAGGCCGTGATCGCCTCGAACGTGGTGATGGGCTCGAGCACCGCCACCATCGACCGGAGCAAGCTCGGCGACGCCGCCACGAGCGCGACCGTCGGCAATGTCTCGGTGAAGGCGCAGAACACCGGGGCGATCAAGGCCACGGTCGACAGCACCGTCGATTCCAGCGAGACCGCGGTCGGCATCACGGCGGCCTTCAACAAGATCGGCAGCCCGAGCACCAACGCCGTGTTCGATCTCGCCGCGACGCTCGCCGGCTTCGATCTCGACAGCCAGATGACCAAGGGCGGCCAGTTCGCCGCCACCGCCTCGATCTCGGGCCAGCCGATCAGCGCCACTGGCAAGGTCTCGGTGGAGGCGAAGTCCAAGGCGACCATCGACGCCACGATCACGAACGCCGTCACCTCGATCGGCTCGTCGACCACCAGCGTCGGCGCCGTCGCCGGCCTCAACTTCGTCCGGCTCGGCACCTCCGCCACCATCGCCGACATTGCCGGGCTCACCGCGGCGGGCGGCGTGGCCGTCAACGCGCTCAGCGCCTCCACCATCAATGCCGAGGTGAAGGCCCCGGTGACGGCGGTGGTCTACAACATGCCGGACACGTCCGGCACGGCCGGCGGCAGCAACACCTCCGGCAATACGGGCAATACCGGCGGCACCGACACGGCCACGACGACGCGCACGATCTCCGTCGCGGCGAGTTTCGCCCGCAACACCATCCTCGACGTCGTGCTCGAAGCCGGCCTCGACCGGGCCGGCGACGTGACCGCGAGCGCGGGCGATGTAAGCGTCGCCGCCTCCAACACCGCCGCCATCACCGCGAAGGTGGCGGCCACCGCCGTCGCCGTGCTGCTCAGCACCGAGCAGAGCAAGAATCTCGGCGTGTCCGGCGGCGGCGCGTTCGGCGTCAACACCATCCTCGGCGGGATCGAGGCGCGGATCGCCGACAGCAGGGTTTCGGCCTCGGGCAACCGGGCGCCGAGCGTCAGCGACGGAACCGGCGGCCAGGGCAACATCACCGTCTCCGCCAAGAGCAACGCCACCGTCACGGCGTCGGTCGAGGCGGCGGCGGCGGCCGTGATCGTCGGCAAGGGCGCCGCCCAGGCGGTGGCGTTGGGCGTCTCCCTCGCCTTCAACATGATCGGCTACAACTTCAGCCTGATCCCCGTGGACGGGACCGCCAGCCTCGCGGCGGACAAGGCCCGCTCCCTCGACGTCAAGGCGAGCGTGACGCGCTCCCGCCTGAATGCCGGGCGGCGGGTCGCGGTCGAGGCGGAATCGGGCGGCACGATCACGGCGAGAACCATCGCCGCCGCGGTCGCGGTCGGCGTTTCGACCGGCGGCGATTCCAGCAGTTCGAGCGACGGCAACCTCTCCCTGTCCGGGGGCGGGCTGTTCGTCCGCAACAAGCTCGTCACGTCGGCCTCGGCGGTGATCGACGGCACCGGCAGCACCGACGACGCGGTCACCTCCGTTAGCGAGGGCATCAGCGTCTCGGCCAAGGACACCGCCATCGTCCGCGCGACTTCTGTCGCGCTCGCCCTCTCGGCCAACCTGAGCGCGGATGCGAGCAACACCGCCTCGAAGTCGAGCGTGGCCATCGCCCTGTCGCTGGCCGACAACGCGGTCACCAGCGAGGTTTCCGCGCGCGTCGTTCAGGTCGCCAACCTCGTGACCCTCGGCGCCGTCACCGTCGGCGCCACCCGCAGCGCCGACATCTTCGCGCAGACCTACGCCGCCGCCGTCGGCGCGCAGGTCTCGTCGCAGGGCAACGGCACCTCCGTCAGCGGCGGCGGCGCGCTCGCCCTGAACACGATCCGGGGCTCGACCATCGCCGAGATCACCGATTCCAAGGTCGGTGACGCGGCGAATGGCGGCGCCAAGGTCGGCTCTCTCGATGTCTCGGCCACGGATGCGGCCAAGATCGTCGCCCTCACCGGCGCGGCCGCGATCACCCTCGCGGGAGCCGCCGAAGGCAAGGCCACCGGCGTCGCCGTCGGGGCCTCGGTCGCGAACAACGTCATCGGCGGTTCCGGCGCCGCGGTGCGGGCGACGGTCTCCAACACCCCCGTCCGCGCCACCGGCGCGGTCGGCGTGCGCGCGGAATCCACGGCGAAGATCGCGGCGACGACCGTCACGGTCGCGGTCGGCGTGTCGGCCAGCGGCACCGATTCCGCCCGCACGGTGAGCCTCGGCGGGTCCGGCGCGCGCAACGCCGTCGATGTCGCCACCACGGCCGAATGGGTGGCTGCGGACGGCAGCGCGGTTTCCGTCGATGCCGGCAGTCTCTCCGTCAAGGCGCGAAACGCTGCGGAGATCACGGCGGATGTCGGGGCGGCCTCGATTGCCGGCTCGTTCGGCCAGGGCGACTCGTTCGCGGTGACCCTCGCGGCGAGTGTCGCGATCAACGAGATCAGCGGCAATGTCGCCGCCACGGTCAAGAACGCCAATGTCGTCACGCAATCCGGCGGCGTGACCGTCGAGGCGAAGCGCGAGGGCAGCATCAAGACGCGCGCGGCGGCGGCCAGCGTCGCGGCCTCCGTCAGCACCAGCGGCAAGAGCATCTCGGTGGCGGGAGCCGGCGTCGCGGCGGTCAACAAGATCAACAGCGGCACCACGGCCACCGGCCAGAACGCGTCGTTCGACGCTCAGGGGGCGGTCACCGTCTCGGCCGGCAGCAAGACCACGATCGAGGCGCTCGTCGTCGGGGCCGCCGCGTCCATCGGCGCGAGCTCGACCGATGGCGGAGCCGGCGCCCTCGGCATCGCCATCGCCTATAACGAGATCGGTCGCTGGACCGCTTACGATGAATCCGCGCACACGCTGAGCGAGGCTCCCGTGCTCGGCGGCCGCAGCAACGTGTCGGCCACCCTCACGGGCACGCCGGTCAAGGCGACGGGCGCGCTCTCGGTCACCGCGGCGAGCGAGAACAGTGTCAAGGCCGACATCGCGGCCATTGCCGCCGGTGTCACCGTCGCCGGCGGCAAGGCCGGCGCGGTGAGCGGCGGCGGCACCTTCGCGATGAACAATATCGGGCTCGCGACCCTGGCCTCGATCGATGGCGACGGGACCGGGATCGGTCCGGGCATCCAGGCGGACAGCGCCAGGATCTCGGCCCAGGACATCTCGACGATCACCTCCCAGGCGCTCTCGGCCAGCCTCGCCGTCGCCATCGGATCCGGCAATGCCGCCGGCGTTTCGGTCGGCGGCAGCATCGGCCTCAACACCATCGCCAACGACGTCTCCGCGACGGTGAAGAATGTCGATCGCGGCCTGCAGACCGTCGGCGCGATCCTGATCGATGCGAAGTCGGCGGGGACCGTGACGGCCAAGGCCGCGTCGGCGGCCCTGAGCGTCTCCGGCTCGGGCGCGAGCGCCGCCGCCGTCACGGCGGCGGTCAACTATGCCCGCAACGTCATCACCACGAGCACCCGCGCGCAAGGAAGCGAGAGCCGGCTCACCACCACCGGCAGCAACGGCAACGTCGGCGTGAAGGCGGAGGCCTCCGCCACGATCGAGGCCGCGATTCTGGCCATCTCGGTGGCGGGTTCCGGTGGCGGCAGCAACGCCGCCGCCGTCGGCCTCGGCGCGGCCATCGCCGAGAACCGCATCGGCGTCTGGTCGAAGTCGGGGAGCGACGCGACGACGAGCTACACGCTCGCCGGCCAGGGCGGCACCGTTGTCGAGGCGTCGCTGACCCGCGTCGGCGTCGATGCGAAGGGTGCGCTCGCCGTCGAGGCGACGTCCACCAATCAGATCAAGGCCAATATCGCGGCGATCTCCGCCGGTCTGGCCGGGGGCGGGTCGAATGCCGTCGGCGTCAGCGGCGGCGCCACCGCCGTCATCAACGCCATCGGTGTCACCACGCAGGCCTTCATCGAAGGCAATGGTGTGGCCAACAGTGCCATCGCCAGCAACGCCATCAAGGCGGGCGCCGTCACCGTGAAGGCGGCCGACACGTCGAGCATCGTCGCCAACGCCCTGACCGCGGCGGTCAGCGCCGCCTTCGGCGGCTCGAACGGCGTCGCGGTCTCGGTCGGCTTCGCCCTCGCCCTCAACACCATCGAGGCCGCCGCCAAGGCGAGCATCAACAACCTCGACGGCGGCATCGATGCCGGCACGGGGGCGGTCCTGGTCGATGCCCGCAGCGGCGCGACCATCACCGCGACGACGACGGCGGCCGCCGTTTCCATCGGCGGTGGCGGTTCGGCCGGCGTCTCCATCGGCGGCGGCGGGGCTCTCGCCTTCAACACCATCCGCCCGGTCACGCGCGCCGTCCTGGCCGCGAGCCCGATCAGCCAGAGCGGCAGCGTCACCGTCACGGCGACCGGCAACTCGGCCATCTCGGCCCTCGTGGCCGCTGCCGCCCTCGGCGCGGGCGGAGGTGGCTCGGCCGGCGTCGGCATCGCCATCGGCGCCTCCGTCGCCGCCAACCGGATCGGCGACTGGACCTCGACCGGCGATGGACGCAACCGCGTCGACACGGCGGCGGCGCAGCAGAGCTCCGTCGTCGAAGCGATCCTGAGCGGCAGCAGCGTCAAGACCAGCGGCGCGCTGACGGTCGGTGCAACCTCGGCCCAGGCGATCTCCGCCCAGGTCGCGGCGGCGGCGGTCTCCATCGGCGGCGGCGGCTCGGCCGGCGTCGGTGTCTCGGCGGCCGGCGTTTCGGTCACGAACGCCATCGCGGTCGCGACCCGGGCCACCATCGATGGCGCCGGCACGACCGGCATCGTGGCCGGCAGCGTCTCGGTGAGCGCCGCCGACACCTCCACCATCGACGCCTATGCCGGTTCCGCCTCGCTGGCGGGCTCCGGCGGCGGTTCGGCCGGCGTTTCCGTGGCGGTCGGCTTCACGCTGGCGCTCAACAGCATCGCCGGCGATGTCGCGGCAACCATCACCCATGCCGACAGCCTGGTGCGGACGACGGGCGCGGCCGGCGTCTCGGTGAGTGCGTCGCGGTCGGGCCGCATCTACGCGGCTGCGGCGGCGGCGGCGATCAGCCTCGCGGGCGGCGGTGCAGCCGGCGTCGGCGTCTCCGGTGGCGGCGCCTTCGCCTCGAACCGGATCCTCGGCTCGGTCAATGCGACCGTCGATGCGAGCCGGATCACCACGGCGGGCAGCGGTGCCCTCACGGTCACGGCCACCGGCTCCTCCGAGATCACGGCGATCATCGCTGCGGCGGCGGCCTCCGGCGGTGGCGGCGGCGCGGCCGGCGTCGGTGTCGCCCTCGGCGCCAGCGGCGCCGAGAACCGCATCGGCACCTGGTCCAGCACGGGCGAGAGCGCCGCTCGCAAGGACACGCTCGAGGCCAACGGCGCCGTTGCGGTCCAAGCGGCGGTCAAGAACACGGTGCTCGACATCGCCGCAGCCCTGACGGTTCAGGCCACGGCAAGCCAGAAGATCTCCGCGACGGTCGTCGCCGCCTCCGCCGCCATCCAGGGCGGTGGCGCGGCTGGCGTGTCGGTCAGCGGCGCCGGTTCGGTGACCGCCAACGCCATCGGCATCGTCACCTCGGCGACGATCGACGGCGACGGGACCGGCTCGGACGGCATCAAGGCAGGCAGCGTCACCGTCACCGCAGCGAATACGGCGCAGATCATGGCCGTGACGGGAGCATCCTCGCTCTCCGGTGCCGGCGGCGGCGCGGCCGGTGTCGGCGTGGCGATCGGCTTCGCGCTGGCCATCAACAGCATCGCGGGCGGAATCCAGGCCTCGATCGCCAATGCCGATGCCGGGCTCACCACCCGCGGCGGCGGCGTCTCGGTCGGCGCGCGCAACGAAGCCCGGATCCGGGCGATCTCGGCGGCGGCGGCCGTCTCGGTCGGCGGCGGCGGCGCGGCCGGCGTCTCGGTGAGCGGCGGCGGCGCGGGAGCGTCGAACGTCATCACCCTGCGGACGAATGCCTTCGTGGCCGACAGCGTGCTGACGGTGCGCGGCGGCGCTTCCACGGTGAAGGCGGAGGCCACCGCCGACATCCAGGCCCTGATCGTCGCCGCGGCGGCGGCGGCCGGTGGCGGCGGCGCGGCCGGTGTCGGCGTCTCGGTCGGTGTCGGTGCGGCCTCGAACACCATCGGCTCCGGCAACGAGGTCCAGGCCTCGATCAGCAGGTCGAGCCTCAACTCCGACGGCGCGCTCAGCCTGACCGCGACCTCGAACCAGACGATCAAGGCGGATGTGGCGGCGGTTTCCGCCTCGCTCCAGGGCGGCGGCGCGGCCGGCGTCAGCGTCGCGGGCTCCGGCACCGGCGCATCCAACACCATCGCCGTGGCGACGCGGGCCTTCATCGACGGCGCTGGCGCCGCCGGCATCACGGCCACGCAGATCGCCCTCGCCGCGAAGGACAGCTCCACCATCACCGCCTCCGTCGCTTCGGCCGGCATCGCCGGCAGCGGCGCGGGCATCGCCAGCGTCGGCGTCACGGTCTCGGCCTCGCAGGCCACCAACCGCATCGGCAACGTTGTCGAGGCGCTGATCCGCAACGCGGATGCCGGTGTCACCTCGACCGCCGGCGATCTCTCGGTCGAGGCCGAGAGCGGCGGTTCTATCCAAGCCATCGCCACGGCGGCCTCTCTCAGCCTCGGCGGCGCCGGCATCGCCAGCGTGCAGGTTTCCGGCGGCGGCGCGGCGGCGCTCAACGTCATCACCACCCGCACCCGCGCGGCCATCGAAAAGGCCGCCGGCCAATCCGCCCTCAACCAGGTGACCAGCGGCGCGGGGCTGCGCGTCTCCGCGAAGAGCACTCAGGACATCGACGCGAAGGTGGTCTCGCTCTCCGCCGCGGGCGGCGGCGCGGGTATCGCCAGCGTGCCGGTGGCGATCGGTCTCTCCGGTGCGCAGAACATCATCGGCAGCTGGACCCTGACCGACAAGAACGGCAAAAACCTCGACCAGCCGATCCTCGACACCGATGGCAGCGCCAAGGTCGAGGCGCTGATCGCCGATACCGTGGCGACGGCGCAGGGATCCGTCGCCGTGACGGCGACCTCGTCCAGCAGCATCGACGCGACCGTCGCGGCGGCCTCCGCCGTTGTCACCGGCGCGGCCGTGGCCGTGGGCGTCGCCGGTTCCGGCAGCTATTCGGGCAACGCCATCAGCCTCGCCACGAGTGCGGCGATCACCGGCGGCGCGACCAGCGTCACCGGCTCCGACGTGACCGTGCGCGCCAAGGACCAGGCCGCGATCACCGTCGATGTCGGCTCTGCGGCCGTGGCCGCCGCCGGTGGCGGTGTCGGCGTGGCGCCGTCCATCGGCGTCGCCGTCGCCCTCAACGTCATCGACAACGCCGTGACCGCCCTGGTCGATGGCGCCTCCGTGACGACCCGCGCGGGAGCGATCCGGGTCGAGGCGCTGGTTCCGGCCGACGATCCGGCGACGCCCGGCTTCGACGGGGCGAGCATCCGCGCCCGGGTCGCTGCCGCCTCCGTGGCGCTGTCCGGCGGCGGCGTTGCCGTCTCGGTGGCGGGTGGCGGTGCCATCGCCACCAACCTGATCGGCGGTTCGACCCGCGCCCGGCTCAACAATGCCCGCCTGAACGCCTCCGGCGACGTGGCGGTGGCCGCCGCGAACAACAGCCGCATCGAGGCCGAGGTGGCCGCGCTCGCGGCCGGCGTCAGCATCGGCGGTGTCGCGGTCGGAGCCAGCATCGGCACCGGCGTCGCCACCAACCTGATCGGCAGCGAGATCACGCAGACGGTCGGCGGCCAGAACAAGACGACGAAGTCGTCGGCCCTCGTGATCGAGGCGCTGTCGAAGGACACCACGATCCAGGCCGGCGGCACCCTCGCCGTCACGGCCGATTCCGGCCAGACCATCAAGGCGACGGTGGTCGCCGGTTCGGTCGCCATCTCCGCCGGTGCCGTCGCCATCAGCGCCGCCGGCGCGGGGGCGGGCACCCATAACCGCATCGGCGCCCTGGTGAGCGCGGCCATCGACGGCGACGGCGCGGACGACAAGATCACCGCCGGCACCGTCACGGTGGCGGCGCGGGATACGTCGTCCCTCAGTGTCGAGACCGGTGCGGCCTCGGTCGCGGCCGCCGTCGGCTTTGCAGGCGGCGCCTCGTTCTCCCTCGCCGTCGCGGCGGCGGACAATGTGATCGCCAATTCCGTCACGGCGGCGATCAGGAATCTGAACGGGGCGGGCGGCCTCACCGCCCGCGGAGCGGTCAGCGTCACCGCCACTGAGAGCGCGACCCTGACCAGCCGTGCCCGCGCCGCGGCCATGTCCGGCAATGCCTCCGTCTTCGGCGTGGCCGTCGCGGGCGGCGGCGCCGGCACCGGCGACACGGTCACCAGCACCACGGGTGCCAGCGTCAGCGACAGCAGGATCACGACCACGGGCGACATTTCCGTCCGGGCCAGCGACACCACGACCATCGACTCGCAGGTGCTCGGCATCTCCGTGGCCGGCGGCCTACTCGCGCTCGCGGCCGGCGGCTCGGTCGCCAAGGTCGAGGCCCGCCCGACCGTGACCGCCTCGGTCGAGGGCGGCGCGCTCTCCGCCGCCAATGTCAGCATCGTCGCGACCGCGCTGCCCTCCGTCGCAGCCGGCGCGCAGGGCATCAATGCCGGCACCGCCGCCATCGGTGCCTCGGTCGCCGACGCCAAGGTGGCGGCGGTCGTCGGAGCCTCGACGAAGAACGTCACGATCACCGCCGCGAGCCTGACCGTGTCGGGCAATCTCGCCCAGCAATCCGGCCGGGATTCCGTCACCGCGACCGCGTCCGGCTCGGTCGGCGGCTTGATCGGCCTCAACTCGACGGTCACCACCGCCACCAATGCCAGCCGTGTCACGAGCCTCGTCGATGTCGGCACGGTGCTCGCCGTGACCGGGGCGGTGGCCGTGATCGCCAGCGGCACGACCCGGCAGACCTCGGTCGCCAGCAGCGCCAGCGCCGGTCTGATCGCGGCCGGTGCCACCGTCTCCAGCGCCACCTCGGCCACCGAGACCTCCTCCGGGATCGCCTCGCTCGGCGCCCTCGACGCGGGCTCGATGACCGTCACCGCCCTGGGGGTCGACAACAACTTCGCCAAGGCGATCGCCGGCAGCGGCGGTCTCGTCTCGGGAGCCGCCGCCAGCGCCAGCACCGTCACGGGCGGCAGCACCACGGCGCAACTCGCCCGCGGCGTCACCGTCAACCTGACCAAGCGCAGCGACAGCACCGGCCTGTTCTATCTGGCGGCCGAGCATGTCTCGACCCTGAACGGCCAAATCATCACCGACAGCTACGGGGCGCTCGCCGGTTCCGGCGCGGTGGCCGACAACGTCGTCACCCAGCGCACCATCGCCAGCTTCGGCGAGGGCTCCCGCGTCACGGCGCGCGACATCGTCGCGACCGCGACCAACACCGTGAACAAGCCGCAGCTCGACCAGTCCACCATCGTCGGCTCGACGGGCGGCCTCGCCAGCGGCGCGGCGGCCCGCAGCGGCACGATCATCGACGTGATCACGCGGGTCGATGTGCTCAGCGATGCCGGCCGGAAGACCGACCTCACCACGGTCGCCCGCTCCGGCAGCCAGGGCGGCATCCGTCTGGCGGCGAACAACATCATCAACGCCTACGACAAGGTCTCGCTGACGACGGGTGGCGCGCTCTCCGGTGCCGGTGCCTATTCGAGCATCGAGACGCGGAACTTCCAGGCGCAGGTCAATGTCGGCGCCAGCGCGAACCTGTTCACGCTCGGCACCCTGATCCTCTCGGCCAATGGCAGCGGCAACGCCTATTCCGTCTCGAACTCCGAGACTTACGGCGCCGCCACCGTCGCCACCGGCAGCACCGCCGTCATCGTGCGACCGGACAATTCGGTGAATGTCGGCGCGAACGCCACCGTCACCGCCTATGGCGATGCCAATCTCTTCGCTGGCACCAACAAGAACGCCTACGACGACGCTTACGACACCTCGGCGACGACCGATAACTTCGCCGGCAGCGCGATCCCGATCAGCTCGCTCGCGGCCAAGATCCGCGTCGAGGAGACCAACACGATCAAGATCGATGGCGGCGCCACGATCAGCACCGCCGGCAACGCCAACCTGTTCACGAACCGCAAGGGCAATTCCAACGCCGTCTCGCGGATGAAGGGCACGAACTGGACGACCGCCGTCGCCGGCGCGATCGACAGCCTGCTCGGCGGCTCGGCCGTCACGCCGGTCGGCGATGCCAAGACGGGCTCGATCGGCGTCGTGATCGTCGATGGCACCGTCGTTACCGGGATCACTCGCAACATCTCGATCGTCATCGACGACCAGCCGGAGAGGGAGAACGACACCTCGCCGACCGTGTTCACGGGCACGGTGCGGCTGAACGGCCAGAAATACGACTCCGCCGGCAACCCGATCGCCGAGTCGGATCTGAGCACCAAGAGCTTCACCATCTCCCTGGCGCAGGGGGCGACCAGCGCGTCCACGACGCTGCCGAAGCTGCCGATCACCATCAGTCTCGGCTTCGCCGAGGCACAGTCGAACCAGATCAAGGCCTATCAGGACGCGACGGCCGGTCTCGCGACCTACGAGGACAACGCCACGCTCCAGGCCTATTACCAGGGCGAGGTCAACCGCATCAAAGCCGAGCTGCTCGCCTCCGGGCTCGCAGAATTCAACAAGGATTATCAGGGCCGGGACGTCCTGACACCGGTCTACAGGAAGGTGCAGGTGCTCACGGTGAGCGCGTTCTCGGCGGGCGCCGGCAGCATCATCGTGCGCGCCGATGCGCTGCTCGGTTCGGGCAAGCTCGACGCCGCCTCCGACACCGAGGTCAAGATCACCAACAATTCGTTGGCCACCCTCGTCATCGGCGGCATCACCATGCCGGAATCCAATGGCGGCACCTTCTTCAACGATGCGCAGATCCCGGTGACGGCGAGCGACGACTTCGAGGTCCGTCGTCAGGCGATCATCACCAAGAATGCCGCGAGCCCCGACGCCGCGGCCGCCAAGGCCCTCGCCGGCGGCCGTGAGGTGGCGTTCCAGGTGCTGACGGTCGGCGGCATCGCCACCGCCAACAGCAAGAGCGACATCTATCTCATCAACACCTCGGGTGCCCGCGACGGCAATCTGGCGCCTTCTATCCAAGTCATCGGTGACATCTACGCGCCGACCGCGGTCTTCCATGTGAAGACCACCGGCAGCGGTGACCTGACCATCAATGCCAACAGCGTCGTCAAATCGCCCGATTTCGATGTCGGCGGCGCCGTGTCGCTCGGCGTGACGACGGATTTGCGCACCTATTCCGTCGGCGGCGATCCCTACGGGCAGATTCAGGCGGTCCTGGAGGCCAATGGCGGCCCGATGTCCGGCAAATCCGGCAGCGACATCGCGACGGCCCTCTCCCAGGGAACCAAGAGCATCATCGCCAGCGGCGCCGTGACCATCAAGGCGCAGTATCTCAACCTCAACGGCCTCGTGCAGAGCGGCCGCGACACCTACAATCTCGTCATCGATCAATCGGTCGAAGACGAGATCCAGGAAATCATCCGGGATCCGAACCGCAGCGCGAATCTCACCAAGTTCTCCCGCGACGGCTTCTCGGCGAGCTACAACCGCCGGACCGGCGCCATCGAGATCAACGAGATCGTCTCGACCGGCGGTCAGATCAATCTGACCGGCGTGATGCTCAACACCAACCAGGGCAGGGGTGAGTTGCGGGCGCTCGGCGGCTACGCCACCGTCACCGTCACCAACAAGCTCGACCGCGACGTCGTCCTCAACCGCATCGACCTGTCCAAGCGCGGCATCGGCGAGATCAACATCAAGGATCTGGCCTACAAGACCGATGCGAACGGCAACGGCATCGCCGACGGCGACGACATCGCCTTCCGCCAGACCCTGATCCGGCAGGATGCCGATGGCGTCGTCACGCGCTACAGCGCCGACCTGACCAGCACCGGCCGGGAGATCGCTACCTATACCGGCAGCAGCACGACGCAGTACGACCCGAAATCGGGCTACCGCTATGCCTTCACCATCGGTCAGGGCAATAAGACCACCTATACGCTGACCAGTGGAAGATCGTCCTGGCTCGGCATCGACGCGCTCGCCAAGGATCCGCCCGATCTCGGCAAATTCGATAAGGAAGTTACAGATAAGGCGGCTCTGATGCCGGAATCCGCCTATTATTACATCGATGCCAGCCAGCAGGGTTACGCTTTCCTCGGCGCGCCCGAATATACGCGCGATATCAGCAAGCCGAAGATAGTAAAAGACTGGATCGAGAGCACTTGGTACGGAACGAAGACCTATTGGACCAAGCTTCAGACTGTCCAAACTACGCAAATTCAGGCGACCCATAGCCTCGAGGCCGATTATGGCATCGCGATCACCTTCACCGGCGGTCGGACCGGCACCGTCAAGATCGACTCGCAAGGCTCCGGCCGTGTCCTGATCGCTGGCGGCATCAAGAACGACAACGGCAACACGACGATCCTCTCCGGCGGCACGATCCAGCATCAAGGCTCGACCAGCGCGATCACCGGATCGCATGTCGTCCTGGCGGCGGCGAGCGGGATCGGTGTCGGCAACGGCACCAAAGGCTTCGATCAGCCGCTCAACGTCACCACCGTCGGTGCCGGCAACAGTCTCAAGGCCACCACCACCGCGGGCAACATCAACCTCAACGTTCGCACCGTCGATAACGAACTCGGGATCGACAGAATCGCGGCGGGCGGCGGCTACGACGTCAAGCTCGTGGCCACCAGCGGCGTGACCATTGCCGGCGAGGGCGTGATCGCGGGCGGCTCACTGAACCTGTCGGCAGGGGGCCGCTTCGGCTCCGAGGCTGCGCCGATCAAGCTCGACGGCGGCAGCACCGGCCGCGACAAGACCGACATCACGGCGGCCGGCTCGGTCGGTATCCGGGAGATTTCGGGCGATCTGCGCCTCAACAGCCTGACCGCCAACGGCGACGTCTACGTCAAGGTCGATTCCGGAAGCCTGCTCAACGTCAACACCAACGTCGTCCGCGACGACCGCCTCGCATCCCAGCTGATCAACGGCGTCTGGAAGGATCTCGCGCTGACGGCGGCGGACGCGGATCTCAAGTTCCAGAGGACGCTCAGCGCCTACGAGGCCACCCGCGAGAGCGATTACAACACCTACTGGTCCTACCGGAACCAGCAGCCGGATCCGTCCCGCTACGACGGCACGTTCGAGGTGAAGCTCAACCAGAAGACCGGCGAACTCGCCTATTACACCTCCCTCTACACGGAGCAGGCGAGGGACCAGGGCATCACCGGTACCGCGGCGGTGAAGACCTATGTCGACAACGCGATCAAGACGATCGAGACCAGCCGCACGCTGCAATACCGCACGCTGCACGCGCAGTACGGCGTCTACGGCGACGTCTATCACGCCGACCTGACCGGGGATTACGCGACCTACTGGGCGATCCGCGGGACGCAGGCCAACAGCGCCGTCTTCGACGCCACCTACACGGTGCAGGCGACGGCGGCGTCGCTCGCCAAGATCCAGGCGACGACGCATGCGGCCCCGATTGCGGGCGATGCCCTGATCGCCCGAGTCACGGCCCAGATCGCGCAGATCGAGAGCGGGCGGACGGGCAGCAATGCCCGGCTGAGCGAGGCCGAGATCGCGCAGCTCTACGCGACCGCCATCGAGGCCGAGGCGCGCGGCACCCCGCTGACCGGCACGACCCTCACCGATTACGTGAACGCGCAGCTCAAGCAGCTCACCGACTCGAGGAATGCCGATTTCAACAACCTGAAGTTGGTCTTCGGTAGCTTCGACGCTTCGCAGGTCACGAACTTCACGCAGCAATACAATCAGTATTGGCAGCTGCGCGAGGCGGGCGATGCGGCTACGCTGCAATCCCAAACCTACAAGGATCTCGATGCGATCTTCGGCGGCTTTGGCAGCCACTACATCGAGAAGCTCGGCACCGCTTACGATCTCTACAGCACCTATCTCAAGAACGGCGCGGCGATCGATCGGCTGAAATCGGACTTCGCGGCTTTCGATGACTCGAAGGTCACGAACTTCGCACAGCAATACGATGCCTACTGGCAGATGCGGCAGTCCGGCGACGCGGCCACGCTGCAGTCGCAGTCCTACAAGGATCTCGACGCGATCTTCGGCGGCTTCGGCAGCCAGTATCAGGCGAAGCTCGCCGCGACCTACGACGTCTACGTCACCTATCTCAAGAACACCTCGACCCTTCTCAGCATCGACGAACTGACCACCCTGAAGGCGCAGTTCACCGAGGATGCGAAGTCCCAGACCCTGGGCGAGGCGGCGCTTCGGATGGAGACCTCCGCCAAGGTGGTCGCGGCGGAAGCCACGCTCAAGGCGAGCTACGCCGCCCTGCATGCCCGCTTCGGCGGCCTGGGCAACGTGTACGACACCTCGAAGGTCGCGTCCGAAACCTCGGCCGTGCAGACCGATTACGAGACCTATTGGAGCTACCGCAACCAGCAGGTGGATCCGAGCGTCTACAACGCGTCCTTCGCGCCGCGTCTCGCCGGTGAGGCGCTCACCAAGGCGGTGGCCACGGCCCGCCAGGCGGCCGAGACGGAGAACAAGAGCTCGGCCGCCATCGACGCGGCCCGCACCGCCGCGGAAAGCGCGCGGTCCGCGGCCCTCACGGCGCAGTACCGTTCGCTCCACGCCTTCTTCAACAGCCTGCCGGGCTCCTACAACACCGCCGACACCCCGAACGCGAATGCGCTGACGGCGCGGAAGCAGAGCGCCCCCGCCTTCTTCATCGACAAGGCGACGGCCGATGCGATCGATGCCGGCATCAAGCGCTGGACGCAGGACGAACTGCTGAGCGCTGTCGGACAGGGCCTGCTCAAGGAGACGACCAGCACGATCGTCGACAAGCAGGACGCGATCATCAAGGGCGTCAACGTCAAGATCGTGGCCTCGGGCAATATCGGCTCGGCCAGCGGCAAGACTTTGGTCGATATCGGGCCCGGATCCAAGGCGCTCACCCCCGACCAACAGATCGATCTCGCCGCCGCCGAGCGCAGCGATCTCTTCTTCCTGACGAAGGCGCCGATCACGACCAACGTCGTGTTCGGCCAGTCCGGCCAGTACGGCACCGTTACGCGCCAGGACGGCGGGAATTGGGATACGAGCGTCTTCTTCGACAAGAACGGCCAGCTCTACAGCGGCTCGCTCTATATCGGCGGCCTGACCTCGAACGCCTCGGCCGAGAGCGCGACGACCTACAGGCTCGTCAGTGTCGTCGGCGGCGTGATCACCGTCGACAAGCATTTCGTCAGCGAGGGGATCGCCCGCGACATCGATCTCGGCGTCAGCATCGCCGTGTCCGGTGAGGCGCCGCGCGTCACCACGGAAGTCGCCTTCGACTTCCTGAAGGCGGCCCCGACCGCCCTGAACGTCAGCTTCAGCAATGATGCGGCGACCCATCAGGGCATCCTGACCCGCAATGACGGCGTGGCCTGGGATGCCTCCTACGCGGTCGGCGACACGCTCTACATTGCCGGCAACACCGCCAATACCAGCGCCGCGGCGACGAGCGTCTACCGCATCGCCTCGGTCGACGGCTCGGTGATCCGGCTCGAGGCGAAGCTGCTGTTCGTGCCCGAGGCCAACGTCTCCGTGACGGTCGGCGTGCGCTCCACCGGCCAGACCGGCGTGTCGGTGATCACCCGCGCCTCCGGCAACTTCCTGGGCGACGGGTTCAAGGACGGCATGCTGATCGGCTTTGCCGGCACCTTCGGCGTCACCACCGCCAACGCGACCACCAAGGACACCAGCTTCACGATCAAGCAGGCCAGCGCCCGGACTCTCATCCTCGAGAGCGGCAGCGCCCTCAAGACGGAGAGCGCGCGCACCGTCGTCGTGTTCCAGTCGGCCAAGGATCCCGGGAATCCGTTCAACCAGATCACCAAGCTGCTCATCCAGAAGCGCAAGGCGATGGTCGTCGAGAGCACCGGTGCATTCACCGTGACCTCGGACGCTCAGATCTACATCAACACCGCCAAGCTGCTGACGCTCGGCACCATCGAATCCACCAACGGGAAGGAAATCCGCCTCAAGTCCTCGACCGGTCTCGTCAATGGCGGGGCGGCTGATGCGGTCAACATCAAGGGCGGCGACACCGTGCTCGAAGGCGGCGACGGTGGCGTCGGCAGCGCGGCGAAGGTGATCGGCATCAGCCTCACGAACGGCGCGACCCTGGCGGTCCGCGCGGCTCAGGACATCTTCGTCACCGCCCGCAACGGCGACCTGAACCTGGAATCCGCCTATTCGCAGGGCGGCAACGTCACCTTCGTGTCCGACAAGGGCAGCATCCTCGACGGTGTCCACACCGACACCAACAAGATCGTCGCCGCCAACGTCTACCTGAAGGCGGCGGGCTCCATCGGCACCGCCAGCGACGCCATCGAGGTCAAGCTGACCGGCACCATCCGGGCGAGCGCCACCGGCGACATCGCGCTGACCGAGACCGAAACCAGCATGAGGGTGGTGGCGATCACCACCAAGGGCGATGTCGTCCTCTCGGCCAAGGCGTCGATCCTCGACGGCGGCGATCTGTCGAACCCGCGCGACATCGATTCCGCGCCGGTCGCCGGCGGCGGCCGCGCCAATGTGAGCGGTCGCTCGATCACCCTCATTGCCCTCGACGGCATCGGCACCGCCGCCGACGGGCTGGAAATCGACAGCAACGTCGACCGCACGACAACCGGAACCGTCACGCTCCGGGGCGGCCTGAGCAACCTCTACGTGGCGGAAACGACGGACGATCTCTACCTCGCCAGCGTCGGCACCGCCGCGAACCGCACCGCCTTCATCACCGCCATCGCCGGCAGCATCCTCAACGGCTCGACCAATTACAACGAGGTGACCGGCGGCAGCTCGAATCTCAGCTCCGGCAAGGCCTATCTGATCGCCTCCGGCAGCATCGGTTCGGAGACGAAGCGCGTCGTCGCCAACATGCACAGCCTCGACGGCGACAGGTTCGGCGGCATCGAAGCGCGCTCGACCAGCGGCGACATCTGGCTGTGGAACGTCGGCGGCCTGCGGGTCGGCGGCGTCACCGGAGCCAGCACCGGCCTGCAGGCCGGCGGCAGGATCAGCGTGCGCACGTCGAGCCCGCTCACGGTCGACTCGGACATCATCAGCTCGGATTCGATCACGCTGAATTCCGGCGAAGAGACCAACAAGACCGACGACTTCCTGATCGTGAAGAGCGGCGTCACCGTCTTCTCGACCGGTGGCTCCGTCACCCTCACGGCCGGCGACGACCTGACCGTCGAGAGTGGCGCGACGGTGAAGGCCAAGGGCGCCATCCATCTCGGCGCCGATTACAAGGTGATCACCGAGAAGGATGCCAACGGCAACGATCGCGAGCGGGCCGTCCCGTCCGACGACGCGGCCGCGAAGATCAGGCTGCTCGGCACCATCGTCGGCGCCTCGATCTCGATCGACGGCAGCACGAAGGGCGGGGAATACACCCTCGACGGCACGTTCCGGACCGGCGACCGCACGATCACCGGCACCACCGAGGGCCCGCTCACGCGCGGCGGCTCCATCACCCTGCTCACCAGGGGCGGGGACAACACGATCTCGCTCGGTGGCACCTACGCCACGGGCACGATGGAGATCGACGGCGGCGCGGGTGTGGAGACCGTGAGCCTCGGCGGCAACTACACCCTCGACGCCCTCACCATCGATCTCGGGGAGGCGGGCAACAGCCTCACCGCCGACGGCCTCTACACCGTCGGGGGTGCCCTCGCGATCAAGGCCGGCGCGGGCCGCGACGTCATCGACCTGAAGGGTCGCTACGAGGCCGGCTCGATGTCCGTGCAGGCGGGCGACGGCGACAATGCGCTGACGCTGACCGGCATCTACCGCATCGCCAATGCCTTCGAGATCGGTGGCGGTTCCGGCGCCGACACTCTGAGCGACACGCGCACCGTTGGATCCGCCACGAGCAAGGTTGATCTCGGCGCGGGCTCGCTGACGGTGGATCTCGGCGCGGGCGACAACACCGTCATGCTCGCGGGCGATTACGTCGTCTCCGGCGCGCTGGGTCTCAAGACCGGCGCGGGCAAGGACAGCGTGACCCTGTCGGGCAGCTACGGCGCGGGACGCCTGACCCTCGACGCGGGCGACGGCGACAACACGCTGACCCTGTCGGGCAGCTACGACACCACCCGGCAGAGCGATCCGCGGGGGGCTCTCGCGATCCGCACCGGTGCGGGCAACGACAGCATCGACCTGCAGGGCAGCTACACCGCCGGCTCGATGGAGATCGATGCCGGGGCCGGTGCCGGCCGCAACGACCTCACCCTGACCGGGACCTACCGGATCACCGATGCCCTCACGATCCGGGGCGGGTCGGGCATCGATAATCTCGCGGATAACCGCGTCGTCGGCGGCGCGACGAGCAAGGCCGACATCAAGGCGGGCTCGCTGTCGATCGGCCTCGGCGACGGCGTCAACACTGTCCGCCTCCTCGGCGGCTACGACATCGTCGGCGCGATGGAACTCGTCACCGGCAGCGGCGACGACACCGTCACCATCGACGGCGGGATCAAGGCCGGCCGCTACACCCTCGATGCGGGCGGTGGGACCAACAGGATCACGCTGGCCGGCAGCTATGCGGTGACGAACGCGCTGGTGATCCGTGCCGGTGCGGGCAATGACACCATCGACCTGCAGGGCAGCTACACCGCCGGTTCGATGAGCGTCGATGCGGGCGCGGGCGACAACGCCCTGACGCTCACCGGCACTTACCGGATCACCGATTCCTTCACGATCACCGGGACCGGCGGCACCGACACCCTGGCCGATCTGCGCATCGTCGGCGCGGCCGCGGAGAAGGCCGACATCGTAGCCAAGTCGCTCGCGATCGACCTCGGGGATGGGGCCAACACGCTCACCCTCGTCGGAACCTACCGGATCGCCAACGCCTTCGGGGTCACCACCGGAACGGGTCTCGACATCCTCACCGACCACCGCTTCGCGGGCCAGTCGGTCGCCGATGCCCTCGATCTCCAGGCCGGCTCGATCGCCCTCGCCCTCGGCGACGGCGCCAACCGGGTCGCCCTCGCCGGCACCCTCACGGCACAGAACGGCTTCAGCCTGACCATGGGCTCCGGTGCCGACACCGTCATCGATGCGGCCATGGACGGCACGACGCCGGTCAAGCGCGCGGCCATCACGGCGAACACCATCGACGTGAATCTCGGCGCGGGCGACAACGCCCTGACCCTGCTGGGCACGACGATCGCCACCTCCACGCTGGCACTGACCAGCCTCGGCGGGCGGGACCAATTCATCCTGCGCGGGCGGGTGCGGGCTGCGGCGGCGACCATCCGGCTCGGCGCGGGCGACGATACCCTCGACATCGCCGTCGCCGAACTGGCCGGCAACACCAAGGTCTATGGTCAGGACGGTGCGGACACGATCAATGTCGACCGCCTGCCCTCGCTCACCAGCAAGACCGGCAGCCGCACCGATACCCTCGACATCGACGGCGGTGAGGACACCGACACGATCCGCATCCAGCTGAACGGCGCCTCGTCCTACCGCATCAACGTGACGGATTCGGGCAGCCCGGACCGGGGTGTCGACAGCCTGACCATCCTCGGCACCGATGCGGCGGATCAGTTCCTGCTGCGCCGGAACTTCGTGGCGCTGGTCCACCCGAACCCGGACGGGACCTACCCGGCCGATGCCGTGGTCGAGCGCATCAACTACGACATGAGCGTCAACGGGCGCATCATCGTCGAAGGCGGCAAGGGCGACGACCGCTTCGCCCTGGACGACACCTCGGCGCTGATGACCATCGACGGCGGCGAGGGCAACGACTTCTTCCAGATCGGCCAGGTCTTCGCGACACCGCGCGACACCGCCAACGGCCTCCTCGCCGAGGACGCCTTCGAGACGACGCAGCTGTCCTTCGGCGGCTACCTGTCCCGCGGCATCTCGATCCCGACCGTGATCTACGGCGGCACCGGCGACGACACCTTCCAGATCTACTCGAACAAGGCGGATCTGCGCCTCGAAGGCGAGGACGGCGACGACACCTTCATCGTGCGTGCCTTCGCCACCTCGCAGGAGAACAAGATCAAGCTCAATGCCGGCGACGGTAACGACCGGATCGAGTACAACATCAATGCACCGCTCGACATCGACGGCGGCGCCGGCTTCAACACGATCGTCGCGCTGGGCACCGAGTTCGCCGACACCTTCGTCGTGACCCGTGACGGCGTCTTCGGCGCCGGCCTGTCGATCCGCTTCGCCAACATCCAGGCGATCGAGGTCGACGGCCTGGAGGGCGACGACACCTTCTACGTGCTCTCGACGCCGCCGGGCGCGGTCGTGACCCTGATCGGCGGCCTCGGCAGCGACACCTTCAACGTGGGCGGCGATGTCAGCGGCGAAGTGGTCGCGCGCGATGCCAAGGGCAATTCGGCGGTCATCAACCACACGGTCGAGAGCGCCGACGACCGCTATAACGGCTTGGTCGTGCCCGGCATCAATGCCTCCGTTTCGGCGAGCGATGGCGGCTCCGTCAGCGACAATGGCGGTCTGACCCTGCGCGAGGATTCGGCCATCACGACACCGGATGCCGTCGGCAGCAGGGTCGGCACCTACCTGATCTCCCCGCCCGCGCCGAAGACGAGCCAACTCGGCAAGGACGATTGGGCCGTCATCACGGTTTCGGCCGCGCAATCCTCGGCACAGATGCGGGCGCTCGCCGGCCAGGCGGGCACGGTCGAGATCTCGACCGACGGCTCGACCTGGGCCGACGCCCTGACGCTGCGCTTCACCACGGTCCTCGACGGCAACGGCACTTACGTCTGGACCGCCGATCAGAAGGTGTTCGTCCGCGCCAAGTCGGATACGGCGCTGGAAGGCGACCAGAGCGTGGCCATCGGCCACTCGGTGATCAGCTCCAACACGGAGGTGAACGGCAGCTACGTGCGGACGGTGCTGGTCAAGGTCATCGACGATGACAAGCCGGGCCTGACCATTGTCGAGAGCGACGGCAGCACCTCGATCATCGAAGGCGACAAGCCGCAGAACAAGGACAGCTACACGGTCGTCCTCAACAACCCGCCGAAGGACGGCGAGACCGTTCGCGTCACGCTCAAGGTGTCGAGCACCGAGCTCGCCTTCGCCGATGCCAACGGCAATCCCCTGCCGAAGGATCAGGACGGGCGGGCCTATCTCACCTTCACCAAGGCCAATTGGGACCAGCCGCAGACCGTGCTCGTCTCCTCGCCGGCTGACCTGAAGCCCGAGAACCGCTTCGTCGCGGAGATCACCCACAGCGTCACCAGCAGCATGGGAGCCGCCGGCTTCTACGATCCGGCACTGATCAAGGAGGCCATCGTCCGTGTGCAGGTGGCGGACGGCAACACCGCCGGTGTGGTGGTGACGCCTCATGTCGGTGGCGTCGCGGTGACGCCGACTCAAACTTCCTACTATGACATGGTCCTGACCACGGCGCCGACCGCGCCGGTGACGATCGCTCTGGCTGGTGACGGCCTGACCGTGACCTCCAGCACCGATCCGCGCTTCAAGGCGGCGAACGGCACCGACCCGGCCACCGTGACCTTCACGGCGGCGGATTACGACCGGGCGGTGCGGATCACCGTGGCGCGCAACCCCAACGCCGCGTCGACGACCTCCGACATCAAGACCTTCGCACGCCAGCCGCACGACCTCAGCGCCATCGAGGGCCCGGTCATCCTGGAGGGCGGCGTCGGCACGGCCAATCGGTCGCTGACCCCGGCCATCGTCCTGCCGGGCGAGATCAACCCGGTCGTGAACCGGACGATCGCCGACAGCGGCAAGCCGGACTTCGACAAGGTCACGCTCTACAACGACTCCACCACCGTCGGCGTCGCCGGCACGGTGAGCGCCAACCATATCGACGGCTTCGGCATGTCGACGAACAGCGTCAGCACCTCTTCGAGCGGGAGCACGACGCCCCGCACCTATGAGGGCGGCGTCACCTATCGTGGCATGCGTTCGGTCGAGTTGCTGCTGGGCTCGGGCGCGGACAACGTCACCGTCACGGGCACCGCCCGCGATACCCTGACCGCGATCCATGGCGGCGGCGGCGCCGACACCATCAAGGTGACCGGCTCGGAAGGTACCCTCGCCCTGTTCGGCGACACCACCGCCGACCGGAGCCGCTACAATTCCTCGCCGACGAACCCGACGGGGCGTGCCTTCGGCTTCCTCGACGAGGGCGCGACCGATCGCGACGGCTCGATCGTCAGCCTCAACGACACCATCGACGCCTCGGGCGCGACCGGCCTCGTCATCATCGATGGCGGTGCCGGCAACGACACCATCATCGGTGGCCAGGGCCGCAACATCATCGCCGGCGGCACCGGGAACGACCGCATCACCGGCGGGCCCGACGCCGACATCATCCTCGGCGATTCGAGTCTCAACCTCGACGATGTCCGTCGCATCGTCACGATCGCCGACCCGTTCATCGACGAGGCCCGCGCGGCCGGGACCGACACCATCGACGCCAAGGCCGGCGCCAACGTCATCATCGGCGACCACGGCCAGATCTATCAGGACGGGTCGGCCACCGCCGGCATCGCCCTCGACGGCAATCACGTCGTCAGCCGGGTCGTCTCGACGTCCCCGGGCGTCGGCGGCGGCGACACCATCACCGCCACCGATGGCAACAACGTCATCATCGGCGGCTTCGGCGCCGACACCATCACCGCCGGCGCGGGCAACCACGTCATCCTCGGCGATAGCGGCGAGGCGGTGTTCGAGAACGGCATCCTGACCGTCCTGCGCAGCATCGCCGGCTCGACCGGCGGTGACGACACGATCAAGGCGAGCGACGGCGACACCACCATCCTCGGCGGCGCCGGCAAGGACGGCATCACCGTCGGCACCGGCACGCATGTGATCCTCGGCGATACCGGCGAGGCCCGCTTCGTGCCGGGCACGCGCATCGTCAACGGCGTGCTCGTCCCGGTGCCGGTCCTCACCGGCATCAAGACCGCCGACGACGAGGCGGCCATCGGTGGCGACGACGTGATCACGACGGGTGACGGCAACGTCACGGTCATCGGCGGCGCGGGAGCGGACACGATCACCCTGGGCAAGGGCCGTCAGGTCGTGCTCGGTGACAGCGGCTCGGCCACCTTCGTGGACGGCAAGATCGCGACCATCACCTCCGTTGCCACAGCGGTTGGCGGCAACGACACGATCACGGCGGCGGACGGCGACACCACCATCCTCGGCGGCGCGGGCGCCGACACCATCGATGTCGGCGCGGGCAACCACGTCATCCTCGGCGACAGCGGCAAGGCCGTCTTCTCGACGGGCCTGCTGGTCTCCATCGAGAGCATCGATCCCGAGATCGGTGGCGACGATGTCATCACCGCCAAGGATGGCAACGTCACCGTCATCGGCGGTGCGGGGGCGGACACGATCACCCTGGGCAAGGGCCGTCAGGTCGTGCTCGGCGATAGCGGCTCGGCCACCTTCGTGGACGGCAAGATCGCGACCATCACCTCCGTGGCCACGGCGATCGGCGGCAACGACACCATCGCCGCGGCGGATGGCGACACCACCATCCTCGGCGGTGCAGGCGCCGACACCATCGATGTCGGGGTCGGCAACCACGTGATCCTCGGCGACAGCGGCAAGGCCACTTTCGCTGCGGGTGTGCTGGTCTCCATCGACAGCATCGATCCCGAGATCGGTGGTGACGACGTCATCACCGCCAAGGACGGCAACGTCACCGTCATCGGTGGCGCGGGGGCGGACACGATCACCCTGGGCAAGGGCACCCAGGTCGTGCTCGGTGACAGCGGCTCGGCCATCTTCGACGGCGGCAAGATCGCGACGGTGACCTCGACCGCGACCAATGTCGGCGGCAACGACACGATCACGGCGGCGGATGGCGACACCACCATCCTCGGCGGTGCCGGCGCGGACATCATCGATGTCGGCGCGGGCAACCACGTCATCCTCGGCGATAGCGGCAAGGCCGTGTTCAGCGCCGGGAAGCTCGTCTCCATCGAGAGCATCGATCCGGGCGTGGGCGGCGACGACACCGTCACCGCCAAGGACGGCAACGTCACGGTCATCGGCGGCGCGGGAGCGGACAAGATCACCCTGGGCAAGGGCACCCAGGTCGTGCTCGGCGACAGCGGCTCGGCCACCTTCGACGGGGGTGTCATCGCGACGGTGACCTCGACCGCGACGGATGTCGGCGGCAACGACACCATCACCGCGACCGAAGGCGATACCACCATCCTCGGTGGCGTGGGCGGCGACACAATCAAGGTCGGTGCGGGCTACCATGTCATCCTCGGCGACAGCGGCCGGGCGGTGTTCCGCAACGGGCGCGCCCAGCGCATCGAGTCGATCACGCCGGAAATCGGCGGTGACGACATCATCACCGCCGAGGACGGGGAATCCCGGATCATCGGCGGCGCGGGCGGCGATACGATCACCACCGGCGCGGGCAACCACGTCATCCTCGGTGACAGCGGCGAGGCCGACTTCACCGTTACGGTCACCGGCTCGGTGACCACGAGCGTGATCGCCCGCATCGCCACCACCGCGCCGGCCGTCGGCGGCGCGGACACCATCACCTTCGGCTCCGGCAACAATGTCGTGCTCGGCGGCGCGGGCGGCGACACGATCAAGGGCGGCGACAAGGGGGCCGTGATCCTCGGCGACAACGGCATCGTCACCTTCGATGCCCTCGGCCGGATCCAGCGCGCGCTCTCGTTCGACACCGCGATCGGCGGCGACGACAGCATCACCGTCGGCAATGGCGACAACGTCGTGCTCGGCGGGACCGGTCGCGACACCATCACCGTCGGCGACGGCACCAACGTCGTCCTCGGCGATAGCGGGCAGGCCGATTTCGAGGCCGGCCTCATCGTCGAGATCGCCAGCATCAGCCCGGAGGTCGGCGACAGGGATACGGTCTCGCTCGGCAGCGGCCGCAACACCGTGGTCGGCGGCGCCGGCGGCGACACCATCACCGCCGGGATCCGGAACGGTGTGAAGGTCGGCACCGGCACCAACGTGATCCTGGGTGATGCCGGTCACGCCCGGTTCACCGCCGACGGTCTGCCGATTCTGGTCGAGACCACCTACGACAATGTCGGGGGTGACGACACGATCACCGTCGGCGACGGCGTGGCCGTGATCCTCGGCGGCTCGGGCGGTGACACCATCACCGCCGGCAACGGGCGCAGCGTCGTCCTCGGCGATAACGGCCAGGCCAGCTTCGACGCCCAGGGCCGCGTGCTGCAGGCGGCGACCACCGCCGCGACGGCGGGCGGGCGCGACGAGATCACCCTCGGGGACGGTGGCAGCGTCGTCATCGGCGGTGTCGGCGCCGACAAGATCCTGACCGGGTTGGGCGCGGACGTGATCCTCGGCGACAACGGCAGCGTCGTGTTCGCGAACGGTGTCCTCGTCTCGATCGAGACGATGGAATCGACCTTCGGCGGCGGCGACCTGATCGATGCCGGCGAGGGCGACAACGTGGTGTTCGGCGGCGTCGGGGCCGACGACATCACCACCGGCGCCGGCCTCGACGTGATCCTCGGCGATGACGGTCTGGCGACCTTCGCGCAGGGCAAGCTCGTGCGCGTCACCACCAAGAACGAGAGCGTGGCGGGTGATGACACCATTCGCGCGGGTGACGGTGACAATGTCGTGCTCGGCGGCTCGGGCAACGACACCATCATCACCGGCATCGGTGCCGACTTGGTGTTCGGCGATAACGGTGCCGTCGATTTCCTGGACGGCGTGCGTCTCGAAGCCCTGAGCGAGCGGGCCGGCGGCGGCCGCGACACGATCTCGACCGGTGCGGGGGCCGACCTGGTCATCGGCGGCCTCGGCAGCGATGTGATCGATGCCGGCAAGGACGACACCGACGACGACATCGTCTTCGGCGATAACGGCCACATCACCTTCGATGCCCTCGGTCGCGTCGTCCGCGCCGAGACCATCGATCCGACGCTCGGCGGGGACGACCGGATCGAGGCGGGCGCGGGTGCCAACCTGATCCTCGGCGGTGCGGGCTCCGACACCATCATCACGGGCGCCGGCGCGGATATCGTGCTGGGCGACAACGGCTTCGTGACCTTCACAGGCGGAATCCGCCTGGAGGCCGCGAGCGATCCGACCTGCGGTGCGCGCGATAGCATCGTGACCGGTGCCGGAGCGGATCTGGTGATCGGCGGCCTCGGCGGCGACAGCATCGATGCCGGGAAGGACGATGCCGACTCCGACATCGTCTTCGGCGACAATGGCCACGTCACCTTCGATGCCCTCGGCCGCGTCATCCGCGCCGAGACCACCGATCCGACCAATGGCGGCAACGACGAGATCGATGTCGGCGGCGGCGACAACATCGTGCTCGGCGGCGCGGGCTCGGACACCCTCACCGCAGGTTCCGGCGCGGATATCGTGCTGGGCGACAACGGCTTCGTGACCTTCGCGGACGGAATCCGCCAGGAGGCCAAGAGTGACCCGTTCGGCGGCAATCGCGACACGATCTCGACCGGTGCGGGGGCCGACCTCGTCATCGGCGGCCTCGGCGGCGACGTGATCGATGCGGGCAAGGACGATACCGACGACGACATCGTCTTCGGTGACAACGGACACGTCACCTTCGATGCCCTCGGCCGTGTCACCCTGGCCCAGACCACCGACCCGACCGATGGTGGGGAAGACCGGATCGAGGCGGGCGCGGGCGCCAACCTGATCCTCGGCGGCGCCGGTTCGGACACGATCGTCACGGGTGCGGGCGCGGACATCGTGCTCGGCGACAACGGTAGCGCCACCTTCGCAGGCGGAATCCGCCTGGAGGTGACGAGCAGCCGCGACGGCGGCGCGGGCGACACCATCACCACCGGGGCCGGCGCAGACGTCGTCATCGGCGGTCTCGGCAGCGACACCATCGATGCCGGCAAGGACGATGCCGATGCCGACATCGTCTTCGGTGACAACGGCCACGTCACCTTCGACAGCCAGGGGCGTGTGAAGCTCGCCGAGAGCCTCGACATGGGGCTGGGCGACGACGACACCATCGCGGTCGGCGGCGGCGACAACGTCGTCATCGGCGGCACGGGCGCCGACACGATCACCGCGCTCGGCGGCAACGACGTGGTGCTCGGCGACGATGGCCGCGCCACCTTCGAGAGCAGCGGCCACGTCAAGCGGGCCGAGAGCTTCGACCTCGGCTTCGGCGGCAACGACACGATCAGGGTCGGTGGTGGCGACAACGTGGTCATCGCCGGAGCCGGCAACGACACCGTCGTCGCGCTCGGCGGCAACGATGCGGTGCTCGGCGACGGCGGCTATGCCGAGTTCGAGGCTGGCATCCGCGTCGCCTTCGTCTCGGTGGATGCGGCCGGGGCCGGCCATGACCGGATCGATGCGGGCGACGGCGACAATGTCGTCCTCGGCGGCTCGGGCAGCGACACCATCACCACGGGCGCGGGCGCGGACATCGTGCTCGGCGACAACGGTAGCGCCACCTTCGCAGGCGGAATCCGCCTGGAGGTGACGAACAGCCGCGACGGCGGTGCGGGCGACAGCATCACCACCGGGGCCGGTTCGGACCTGGTCCTCGGCGGCCTCGGCGGCGACACCATCGATGCCGGCAAGGACGATGCCGACGCCGACATCGTCTTCGGCGACAACGGTCACGTCACCTTCGACAGCCAGGGGCGTGTGAAGCTCGCCGAGAGCCTCGACATGGGGCTGGGCGACGACGACACCATCGCGGTCGGCGGCGGCGACAACGTCGTCATCGGCGGCACGGGCTCCGACACGATCACCGCGCTCGGCGGCAACGACGTGGTGCTCGGCGACGATGGCCGCGCCACCTTCGAGAGCAGCGGCCACGTCAAGCGGGCCGAGAGCTTCGACCTCGGTTTCGGCGGCAACGACACGATCAGGGTCGGTGCCGGCGACAACGTGGTCATCGCCGGAGCCGGCAACGACACCGTCGTCGCGCTCGGCGGCAACGATGCGGTGCTCGGCGACGGCGGCTATGCCGAGTTCGAGGCCGGCATCCGCGTCGCCTTCGTCTCGGTGGATGCGGCCGGGGCCGGCCATGACCGGATCGATGCGGGCGACGGCGACAATGTCGTGCTCGGCGGCTCGGGCAGCGACACGCTCACCACGGGCGCGGGCGCGGACATCGTGCTCGGCGACAACGGCGCGGTGCGGTTCTCAGGAGGAATCCGTCAGGAGGTCACCAGCGACCGCACCGGCGGCGTGGGCGACACCATCACCACCGGGGCCGGCGCGGACGTCGTCCTCGGCGGTCTCGGCGGCGACGTGATCGATGCGGGCAAGGACGATGCCGACGCCGACATCGTCTTCGGCGACAATGGCCACGTCACCTTCGACGCCATCGGCGGCGTGATCCGCGCCGAGAGCTTCGATGCCGGCTTCGGCGGCAACGACACCATCGCGGTCGGCGGCGGCGACAACCTCGTCATCGGCGGCACCGGGGCCGACACCATCGTGGCTTTGGGCGGCGGCGACGTGATCATCGGCGACAACGGCTACGCTTTGTTCGCGGCCGGTGTGCGGATCGAGTTCGCCTCGACCGAGACCGCCGATGGCGGTGACGACCGGATCGATGCGGGCGATGGCGACAACCTCGTCCTCGGCGGCTCGGGCAGCGATACCATCAGCACGGGCTCCGGCGGTGACATCGTGCTCGGCGATAACGGCCTCGTCGGCTATGCACTCGGCATCCGGGCGCGGGTGGTCAGCGACCGCAACGGCGGCGCCCGCGACAGCATCGTTACGGGCGCGGGCGCCGACGTGGTGCTCGGCGGTCTCGGCGGTGACACCATCGATGCCGGCAAGGCCGACTCCGAGGCAGATGTCGTGTTCGGCGACAACGGCGAGGTCACCTTCGACGGCCAGGGCCGGGTCTCCTTCGCGCAGACCACCGACCCCACCCTCGGCGGTGATGACGAGATCGATGCGGGCGCGGGCGACAACCTCGTCTTCGGCGGCGCCGGGGCGGACACGATCGTCACCGGGGCCGGCGCGGACATCGTGCTCGGCGACAACGGCTCCGTTCGGTTCACGGGCGGAATCCGTGCTGAGGTGATCGGCGACCGGACGGGCGGCGCGGGTGACCGGATCACGACCGGGGCGGGCGCCGACGTGGTGCTCGGCGGCCTCGGAAGCGACCTCATCGACGCGGGCAAGCTCGACACGGATGCCGATGTCGTGTTCGGCGACAACGGCCACGTCACCTTCGATGCGCAGGGGCGGGTCAAGCGCGCCGAGAGCCTCGATGCGGGCTTCGGCGACGACGACACCATCGCGGTCGGCGGCGGCGACAACCTCGTCATCGGCGGCACCGGCAGCGACAGCATAACCGCGCTCGGCGGCAATGACATCCTGATCGGCGACCAGGGTTATGCCCTGTTCGAGGCCGGTGTGCGGATGGAGGTCGCCTCGACCGAGACCAGCGATGGCGGCAACGACCGGATCGATGCCGGCGATGGCGACAACGTCGTCCTCGGCGGTTCGGGCAGCGACACCATCGTCACCGGCGCGGGTGCGGATATCGTGCTCGGCGACAACGGCACGGTCTCCTTCGCGCTCGGCATCCGGGCGCGGGTGGTCAGCGACCGCAACGGCGGCGCCCGCGACAGCATCTCCACGGGCGCGGGCGCCGACGTGGTGCTCGGCGGCCTCGGCGCCGACAGCATCGACGCCGGCAAGGACGATGCCGATGCCGACATCGTCTTCGGTGACGACGGCCAGATCGTCTTCGACGCCCAGGGCCGGGTGAAGCGAGCCGAGAGCCTCGATATCGGCTTCGGTGACGACGACGAGATCCAGGTCGGCGGGGGTGACAACCTCGTCATCGGCGGTGCGGGCAGCGACGTCGTCACGGCGCTGGCCGGCAACGACGTGATTCTCGGCGACAACGGCTACGCGGTCTTCGAGCAAGGCGTGCGCGTCGAATTCGCCTCGATCGACACGACCGATGGCGGCAACGACCGGATCGATGCCGGCGACGGCGACAACCTCGTCCTCGGCGGCTCGGGCAGTGACACGATCACGACGGGCAAGGGCGCCGACATCGTGCTCGGCGATAACGGCCTCGTCCGCTTCGAGCTCGGCATCCGCTCCATCGTCCAGAGCAGCCGCGACGGCGGGACGCGCGATGTCATCAAGACCGGCGCGGGGGCGGATATCATCCTCGGCGGCCTGGGGGCCGACAGCATCGATGCCGGTAAGGACGATGGCGATGCCGACATCGTGCTGGGCGATAACGGCCGTCTGACCTTCGACGCCCTCGGCCGTCTGAAGCGGGCCGAGAGCCTCGATCCGACCTTCGGCGACGATGACGAGATCCAGGTCGGCGGAGGCGATAATGTCGTCCTCGGCGGCGCGGGCAGCGACACCATCACGGCGCTCGCCGGCAACGACGTGATCCTCGGCGACAACGGCTACGCGCTGTTCGAGGGCGGCGTGCGCGTCGAGTTCGCCTCGACCGATCCGGATGACGGCGCCCGCGACATCATCAAGGGTGGGGACGGCGACAACGTCGTCATCGGCGGTGTCGGCTCGGACGACATCACCACGGGAGCCGGTGCGGACATCGTGCTCGGTGACATGGGTGTCGTGGCCTTCGAGAACGGCCTCGTTCACGCCATCTACACCACCGACGAGCGCCGCGGTGCGGGTGACGTCATCCGTGGCGGCGACGGCGACAACATCGTCTTCGGCGGCGCGGGTCGTGACGAGATCACCACCGGCACGGGCGCGGACCTGATCCTCGGCGATTTCGGCGAGGCGAGCTTCACCGATGGCCGTTTGGTGCGCGTGGCTTCCCTCGACCCGACCCGTGGCGACGACGACACCATCACGGCGGGCGACGGCGACAACATCATCCTCGGCGGCTTCGGCAGCGACACCATCACGGCGGGCGCTGGCGCGGATCTGGTGCTCGGCGATAACGGCCTTGCCACCTTCCGCACCGATGGCAGGCGGATCCTCGTTCGGACCACGGATGTGGAGATCGGCGCGGGCGACACGATCCGTGCGGGCGACGGCGACAACCTCGTGCTCGGCGGCGCGGATGCGGATGCGATCACCACCGGCAAGGGCGCCGACGTGATCCTCGGTGATTTCGGCGCCGTCACCTACGACGCGGCCGGTCAGCTGCAGCAGATCCTCTCCACCGATACGGGCCTGGGCGGCAACGACACCATCGCGGCCGGCGACGGCGGCGACATCATCCTCGGCGGCTTCGGCGCCGACACGATCACCGCGAATGACGGCGCCAAGACCGTGTTCGGCGACAGCGGCCAGCTCGACTTCGCGGCCGGGGTGCTCACCCTCGCCCAGACGCTGACGCCGTCCGTCGGCGCGGCCGACACGATCCGCCTCGGGACCGGCCGCAAGCTGGTGATCGGCGGGGCCGGCGGCGACACCATCGAGGGTCAGGCGGGTGACGCCATCGTCCTCGGCGATGCCGGCCTGGTGCGGCTCGCCAAGGGCAGCCCGGTCCATGTCGAGAGCACGGACTTCGGGGTTGCCGGTGACGACACGGTGACGCTCGGCGCGACCAACGCGGTGGTGCTCGGCGGCTCGGGTTCGGACAAGCTGACCCTGGGCGCCGGCCGCTCGGTGGTGCTGGGCGACAACGGCGCGGTCGATCTCGACGATCAGGCGCGTCCGACCGAGATCGCCTCGACTGCGCCGGAGATCGGCGGCCGCGACGCGATCGCGGTGGGCGACGGCGGCTCGGTGGTGCTGGGCGGCGTCGGCGCGGACACGATCGGCACGGGCTCCGGCTCGGACGTGATCCTGGGCGACAACGGCGCGGTGACGCTGTCGGCCTGGGTTCCGGTCTTCGTGCGCACGACCGATCCGGCCGTGGGCGAGGCGGACGAGATCCGGGCGGGCGAGGGCGACAACGTCGTGCTCGGCGGCGCGGGCGGCGACAGCCTCGTCACCGGCTCCGGCCG
>NZ_NKUI01000107.1 GCF_014845115.1 Methylorubrum zatmanii
GTCCACAGAACGACCGGTTGCGGGACGGGCAGAGGGCGTCGATGGGCGATGTGCTGGGCTATGCCCGGGTGTCGACGGGGGACCAGGACGTCGCCGGACAGAGGCTGCGGCTGGAACACGCCGGCGCCATCCGGGTGTTCACGGACGTGCGGTCCGGCAAATCCATGGATCGACCCGGTCTGAGCGAACTCCTGGCCTATGCTCGAAAAGGGGACACCCTGGCTGTTGTGCGCCTCGATCGTCTGGGCCGATCCCTCGCCGAGCTGCTGTCGAGCGTGACCCTGCTCAAGGAGCGCGGCATCGCACTCCTCAGCCTCGAGGAGAAGATCGACACCGGCTCGGCCGCCGGCGAGCTGGTCTTCCACGTGTTCGGCGCCATCGCGCACTTCGAGCGGCGGCTCATCGCCGAGCGCACCAAGGACGGCATCGCGGCGGCCCGGGCCAAGGGTCGGCGCCCGGGTCGGCAGCCGATCGATCCCGACAAGGTCGGCGCCGCCCTGAAGCTCGTCCAGGCCGGCCTCTCACCGACCGAGGCGGCTCGCCAGGTCGGGCTCGGACGCGCGACCGTCTACCGCGAAATGGCCTTGGCGGGCGTCGCCCGACCGGCGTAGCCGACCGTTGCGCCCATCAGAAAAGCATGTCCCGTTCACGGCCCGGTCCTGCCAACCGTAAATGGGCGAACAACCAACACGATGCTCTCTACCAAGAGATCCTGCGCGTGTGCGAGCTGCTGCCGGAGATCCATGTTCTCGGCCGCGAGAGCGAGAATCACACCGGCCGCGTCGCTCATACCAAACTCTCAGCCTGCCAAGCGACGCCACCATGGCTGGTGAGTAGCAGGCTCAGGCACCCGCGTCGCTGCCTCGTGCCAGCGGTCCCGGTCGCGCTCGGCCGCATCGAGGGCGGCCCGCAGGGCATCGAGTTGCGTCGACAGGATGTCCCGGTGAGTCGCGATCGCATCGTGCTCGGAGGCCCGGCTCAGGGCCTCTTCGAGCTGCGCCTCAAGCCGCTCGATGTGGCGGGTCAGAACCGCCGTCACTCCCGGGTCAGGTACCGGGATCTGTTCCTGGGACTGTTCCGGCTCGCGAACCGGGACTGTCTCACCTTCAGTACCAGGTTCAGACCTGGCACTAAGGGATTCCTCCGGAACACCAATCCGCACCTTGCCGTCGTTGCCCGGACGCCTTGCCCAACGCTTCCGCTTCACGTGCTGACGCGCACTTTCGCGCTCAATGCCGAGGCGTTCGGCAAGCTCGTCGTAGGTGAGCCAGGAGACCGCATCCATCCGGGTCATGCTCCGGGGTCAGAGCCGGGGACAGTCCCGGGCCGTGCGCCGGATCTGCGCCAGGATCTGAACCAGGAGCTGCGCCGGGACGTGACCCGTAGCGTGGGGATACATGGTTAAGACGGCGTTAACGGGTTCGCCAGCAGCCTGAGGCTTTCCGATCTGATCGTTTGACAGGCGGAGCCTGAGCGGAGACGAATGGTCAAGCCGAACGGTCCGGCGAGTCGAGGTCCAGAAACACGAAACCCGCCACGAGGGCGGGTCACATGCCCGGCAAGGCAACCGGGGACAGATCAACAATTGGCGTTGTGATCCTCCCCGAAAACCTGCCGATCCGCAAGAGGAAAACCGCCGTTTTCCTCAACGGCGGAGCTTTGCCGGCATGCGTCCGCTGCCCCTGAGGCTGGTCTCGCGACCAGGGATGTGGAGCTATGTTTGCGGACGAAATCCGGCTGGCGGCCGAAGCCGCGCCGCGTGTGAAGCTACCCGAAGTGCTGACCCTGCTCTGGCGCGCCTATGGGGCTGGCCAAGTGACCGAGGCCGAGGCCGAGGCCCTGTCCGGGTTAATCGAGGCGCGGAAGATGATCCCGGCCGCGCCTGAGGTTCCCAGGAAGCGCGTAGGCTCCCGGCCGCGCACGGATGCCAGCCTGGAACGCCGCCGCCGCTGGGCCGCCGCCGGGCGGTTGCCACCCCAAATCTCGGCGCAATTCACGCTGGCCGAGCAAGCCGTGCTCGCCGTGGTGAGCGCTGAGGCCGTGAAACGGGGGGATTGCCGCCTCTGTCACGAGCAGGTCGCGGCCGTTGCGGGCGTGTCGAAGTCCACCGTGAAGGGAGCGCTTCGCCGGGCCCGGGACCTCGGTCTGATCACGGTCGAAGAGCGGCGCGCCACGGCTTGGCGGAACCTGCCAAACGTCGTGCGGGTCGTGTCGCGCGAGTGGCAGGCCTGGATGCGGCTCGTGCGCCGTTCATCGGAGCCAGGGGGTGGGGGCAAATCCCTGACCCCCACGAATACCAAGGTTCAAGGAAGACGGGTTGGAAGGAAGCGCCAACGCCAAGCCAAGCCCCTGCAAGAGGCTGCCGGAAAGCAGAGTTGCCCTCACGACAGCCCCAGGCCCATGCGGATTTGAGATTCGCACGGACCGACAGCAGATCGACAGCTTCAGGCGTCAGGATCTTGACGCAGCGCAGCCTGCCCACGCTCCCGCCAGCGAGTGCGGCGGGCGAGGGTTCCGAGCCCCGGCGCGTTGAGCGCCTCGGCGAGTTCGAGGAGGGCGCCGAGGATGACGGCGCGGTCATCATCCGCGCGCGCGACCAGGCCGCTCTTCACGACCAGGCCGCCGAGCTCGATCAGCTGGCGCGTGCGCTGGCGCCGGGCCAGGGCCTGATCGCGGGTGTCCATGCGGGCGCGCGCCGCTTCAAGCCGCCGGAGCGCCGCCGTCGTGCGGCGCAGGGCTGTCATGCTCGACCGCAACTCCGGCAGCAGCAGCGCTGCCGCCGTTCGGCCGCGCCCGTCTCTCGCGGCGAAAGAAGCCGGCGCCCTTGCGGCTCCAGCCCTCCTTCAACTGAGGCGCGCCGGTCACCCGCTCGACCATCTCCAGGAGCGCGCCGGCGAGCGTCTCGGCTTCGAGGCTGTCGGCCCCGGTTGCGACGACGAGTTCACCGAGCTGCTGGGTGCGCCTGGCTCGCAACTGCTTCTGGCGCTCCTGCAGGGTCTTGAGCTCGGTGTCGAAGTCGCGCGGCTTGCGCATGACGGCTCCTCAGGGCTGGTTCCAGATGCGGAGAAAGGCGGCCTGACAGGCGACGGCCAGGAACGCGACCAGTGAAGCCGCGATCAGAAGGATGCAAACCCGCATCTCGGCCCACATCCCCATCGCGGTCGCGTGGTCGCCAGCCCAGGCGGTCGCCTTGCTGCCCAGCAGGCTGATGCTGAGCAGGAGAACGATCAGCGACGCCCATACGATGAGGCGCGCGGCCCGGCCCGGCAGTCGCGGTTCGAACGCTTCAGGTTCGCTCATGATTCGCCTGCGTGGCGCAGGGCGGCGGAGGCGAGCGCCTCGATGGTGCTGGCGAGGGCGTATTCGGCATCCTTGAGATCCGTCTCGGCGTTGCGCACGGCATTCTCTGCTGCCGTCGTGGCGGTCTGAAGGTCCTGGTGCTCCACACCCCGCACCGTGGCAGCGGCGAGCGTGCCGGTCAGCGTATCTCGGCGCTCATAAGCTTCGAGCAAGGCGCAGCGAGCCAGGCGCTGGCGCTCGTGCAGGCGCAGCAGCTTCGGATGGTCCTCCTCCAGCATGGTCGCCTTCCCCTTAAGTGAGGCAAGCTTAGCCTTAAAACAGGCGCCCTGCCAATCTGCCGAGTGCACTGCTCTCGCAGGCGGGCTGTGTCTGTCAGGTCCGGCGCGAAGCGGTGGAAATGCGCGCTTATACGTCGCTGCGCGACTAGCGCTCGGGGCAGGGTGCGCCGACTGGTGCGGGGGATCCGAAACGGCTAAGCTCTGGCCAGCGTCCCTCTCCTGCGAATTCCTGCGTTGGCGATCTATCACTTCTCGGCCAAGCTGATCTCGCGTTCGGCCGGGCGCAGTGCCGTCGCGGCGGCGGCGTACCGGTCCGCGTCCGAGCTGCACGACGAACGCGCCGAGCAGCGCCACGACTTCCGCGCCAAGGGCGGGGTGGTGCATTCCGAGATCCTGCTGCCGCAAGGCGCGCCCGAACGTCTGTCCGATCGTGCAACGCTCTGGAACGCGGTGGAGGCGAGCGAGAAGCGCAAGGACGCACAGCTCGCCCGCGAAGTGGAGTTCGCGCTGCCGCGCGAGTTGAGCCGGGCTGAGGGCATCGCGCTCGCGCGCGACTTCGTGCAGGCGACGTTCGTCAGCCGCGGCATGGTGGCGGATCTCAACCTGCATTGGGATCAGGCGGCAGACGGCTCCTACAAGCCCCACGCCCACGTGTTGCTGACGCTTCGCGCGGTCGGCCCGGAGGGCTTCGGTGCCAAAGAGCGATCCTGGAACGCGCGGGAGGAGTTGGTCGGCTGGCGCGAACGCTGGGCCGGGCACGTCAACACGCGGCTGGCCGAGCTCGGGCACGACGTGCGCATCGATCATCGCAGCCTGGCGGATCAGGGTTTGGCCCTGGAGCCGCAGCACAAGATCGGCCCGGCCGGGGCGCGGCGGGAGGCCCGCGATGAGGACGCCGAGCGGGCCGACGAACATCGGGCGATTGCGGCCCGCAACGGGGACCGGATCGCGGCCGATCCCACGATCGCGCTCACGGCCCTGACTCAGCAATCCTCGACCTTCACCCGGCAGGATCTGGCCCGATTGATTCACCGGCACTCGGACGGCGAGGCCCAGTTCACGCCCCTCATGGCCAAGGTCGAGGCCTCGCCGGAGCTGGTGCGGCTCGGGCAAGACGCGCGTGGACAGGAGCGGTTCACCACCCGAATGATGCTCGGCATCGAAGCGCGGATGGAGCAGGCGGCCGAGCGCTTGAGCCGGGCGGAGGGTCACGCGATCGGATCAAGCCTTCAGGAGGCCGCCTTGCGGGCGCGTTCGCTCGGAGCCGAGCAGGACGCGGCGTTCCGCTCGGTGACGGGTGGGGCGGATCTGGCCCTCGTCACCGGCTATGCGGGCACCGGCAAGAGCACGATGCTCGCGGCGGCGCGGGTGGCCTGGGAGGCGGCCGGCTACACGGTTCGGGGAGCTGCTCTCTCCGGGATCGCGGCCGAGAACCTGGAGGCGGGATCGGGCATTCTCTCGCGCACGCTGGCGAGCCTGGAGCATGCCTGGGGGCAGGGACGAGACGCGCTGACGTCCCGCGACGTGCTCGTCATCGACGAGGCCGGGATGGTGGGCTCGCGGCAGATGGAGCGGGTGCTCTCGGCCGCGCAGACGGCCGGGGCGAAGATCGTGCTGGTGGGCGATCCCGAGCAGCTGCAGGCGATCGAGGCCGGCGCTGCGTTCCGGGCACTGCTGGAGCGGCACGGGGCGGCCGAGATCACGCAGGTGCGCCGGCAGGAGGAAGCGTGGCAGCGGGCGGCGACGCGGGAGCTGGCGACGGGGCGCACGGGTGAGGCCCTGGCCCGCTACGTGGCGGCCGGTCGGGTGCAGGCGCAGGCGACGCGCTTGGAGGCGCAGGCGGCCCTGGTGGCGGCCTGGGATGCCGAGCGGCAAGCGGCACCGGAGAAGAGCCGCATGATCCTGGCCAGCACGCGGGTGGACGTGGCCGAGCTGAACAGGTTGGCCCGTGCGCGGATGCGGGCGGCGGGCGCGCTCGGGGTGGAGGCGCCGGTCGAGACCGAGCGGGGCACGCGCGCCTTCGCGCCGGGCGACCGACTGATGTTCCTGCGCAACGAACGCTCCTTGGGCGTGAAGAATGGCTCTCTCGGCTGGGTCGAACGCGTCGAGAGCGGCGGCATGAGCGTGCGCCTCGACGGCCCCGAGGGGCGGGTGATTGGCTTCGAGCTGAAGGATTATGCTCATGTCGAGCATGGCTACGCGGCGACCGTGCACAAAGCGCAAGGGGTCACGGTGGACCGGATTCACCTGCTCGCCTCGCCGCTGATGGACCGGCATTCGGCCTATGTCGGGCTGACCCGCCACCGCGAGGCCGTGACGCTGCATTACGGGCAGGACGACTTCGGCGATATCCAAGCGCTCGCGCGAGGGGCGAGCCGGGAGCGGGCTCAGGAGACGACACTGGACTACGCAGCCGGCTTCGCGGAGCGGCGCGGGATCGTACCAGCCTCCACGATCGTGGTGGAGAGACCGGCAGAACCGGAGCTGCGGCCGGAACCCCCTGCGCCGCGGCTGGGCCGGTTCGCGGGGCTCAAGCTCGGGCGGGCACCGGCTCGTCCCATGCTGAACGCGACCAGCGTGGAGGCGGATCCGGCCGCTTTCCTGTCGCGGGCGGTGGATGGGTACGTGGCGGCCTTCGCGGATGCCGCGCGGATGCGCCGGGCGGACCTGCCGGTGCTGCCGCATCAGGACAAAGCCCTGGCAGAGGCGGCGGCCCGGCTCGATGCACTCGATCCCGAGACCGGTCGGGATCTGCGCGCGGCCCTGGCGCGGAGACCTGAGCTCGCCGCCCGCGCCGCCGAGGGCCGGGCCGCATTGCTGGAGGCGGTGGCCGAGGAGCGGCGGCTGCGGCACTCGCCCGAATTGCGGGCGCAGCGTTACGCCGCGCGCTGGGCTCAGCTGGAGCAGGTCTCTGCGGCCGCGCGCCAGGGGCCGGAGGCGGTCGCCGCGCGGGCGGCGCTGCAGGCGCTGGCGGGTGAGATCCGGCGCGACGGCCAGGCTGCGGCGGTGCTGAAGCGCCAAGCCCGCGACCTCGGCCTCCAACCCGGCTCCGGTCTGGCGCGGGCTCTCGACGGGCGCTCCGCGCGCGCGGTGGAGCGGAGCGGGCCGAGCCCGGGCTTCAGCCGGTAGAGCGTGGAGGCAGCATGAGCCCAGGCGCCCCCGAGCCGGAGGACGGGTCCGACGAGGCCGCGCGGGCGTTCGAGGACCTGCGGGCCGAGGTCGCGGATCTACGCCGCGCGATCCAGGCGCTGGAGCCCGCCATCCGGGAGGGCCGGGCGCCGGATTACAGCCTGAGCCTGGGCCGGATCGCGAAGGCGCAGGTGGAGATCGGCAGCATCCTGGCCCGGCTGGAGCGGCACCCGGCCCTGCAGATGACGCCGGAGAGCGTGGCGGCCCGGATCGAGCGCGCGGCGGAGAGCGCCACCCGGCCCGCCTTACGCAACGCCGAGTGCGCGGCTGCGGCGATCAGCGACGCCAGCCAGGACCTGGCCGCGATGCTGGGCTCGGCCCGGACACGCCGGGCGCAGCGGACCCGGCTGATGCAGGCCGGGGCAGTCGGGGTGCTGGCGGGCTTGATCCTGCTGCCGCTTCTCTGGTGGCCGCTTGCCCGTGTCCTGCCGTCCGGCTTCTCCGACCGGATCGCGGCGGCGGTTCTCGGGCAGGCGCCCTGGGAGGCCGGCATGGGGTTGATGATGCGGGCGAATGCCGGGTGGTGGGATGGCTTGGCGGAGGGCTGGCGGCGGTCGGAGGCAGCCGGACCTGAGCTCAGGAGCTGCTACGAGGCGGCGCGGACCTCGGGACGAGAGCAGCGCTGTACCGTCACGGTGAAGCCAGGCGCGCTCCGGTGAGGGTGCCGGTCGTTCGCAGTCACCGTGAGGAGGCTGCCTTGGCCCGCCTTCCTCGCGATCCTGATTACCGCGATCCTGAGCGCCGGCTGTGTCGGACCCTCAGCCGGAGGCGGTGACTCGAGCCTTCGCGAAACAAAACTCCGCGGCGATCATTCCCCCTACCGCGTCCGTAAATCTGCTCACGGGCCTGAGGTCGTGTGCCTCCCCGAGGATTATTCAGCCACAAGGAGTTTCCCATGCATCAGATGTCGAGCGAGATGCAGGCGTGCATCGATGAGTGCCTGCGCTGCTACCAGACCTGCCTGAGCATGGCCTCGAACCAGTGTCTGCCGGCCGGCGGCAAGCACGTTGAGCCCGGGCATTTCCGGCTGATGCTGTCCTGTGCCGAAATCTGCCGGACGTCGGCGCATGTCATGCTGCTCGGCACCGAGCATCATAAGCATGTCTGCCGTGAGTGCGCCGATGTCTGCGAGGATTGCGCAAGGTCGTGCGAGAGCGTGGGCAACATGCAGCAATGCATCGAGCAATGCCGCCGGTGCGCCGAGAGCTGTCGGAAGATGGCGGCCTGAGTCTGGGGCTGGGCTGGTCCATTTCGGGCTACCCAGCTCTGCGCCCGGGTACGGCAGCTTCAGTGCATATGGTGTGGTCCTCCCATTATGCTGGGCTTTTGCTGTGGTGATGCTGTGGCTCGCTGAGTTCGGTCGCGCGGCCTCCGCCGACGGTGGTGCAGGCCATGGCGAAGCGCCTGGAGGCGGCGGAGTGACGCCCGCTGGAAGGGGTGCGGAAGGGGCACCGACCGCAACACCGTGACCTGGGAAGAAACACGGGCGCGGCCGGCGCCTGCCACCCTACTCGCGATAGGGCGCACGGTGATGCTGTGGGCTGCGAGTGGCGCCCGCAAGCCGCCGGAGGGCGAACCGGGGAACAGGCGCTTGGCGATGTAGGCGACCCCAATCGTTCGCGACAGGCTCAGCCGACCCGGCGCGACGCGGGCAGGGCGTCGGGCGTCATGGCCTTCAGTCGCTGCCGCATCCCCTTGCCGGGCCTGAATTGGACAGCCTTCTTTTCCGCCACGAGCACGCTTTCGCCCGTCCGCGGGTTGCGGCCTTGGCGCGCTCGGATGTCCTTGGTGGAGAAAGCTCCGAAGCCGCGGATCTCCACCCTGTCGCCGGCCACCAGCGCATCCTCGATCCTGGCGAGGACCGCGCTCACCACAGCCTCGCAGTCCTTCTCGTAGAGGTGCGGGTTCTGCGCCGCGAGGCGGGTGACGAGCTCGGATCGGATCATGGGTGGCCAGGAACACGATCCGCCCAAGGCTTTCAAGCGACGTCCATGTCCACGCGCGAGGCCGCGGCGTTCGAATAATGCGCCTGATCTCTTTCGCATAAGTCCCAGTATGGAGTGGGTCACCGGCCGCGGCATCGTCGGGGGAAGGTGACGTGCCGGGCCGGTGACTGCCACCCCAGGTTCGCGCAGGTGGGGCGCAGGCAGATCGTGCGATGCTCGGCGGGCACCAGCAAGCGTTCAGATCGGACCAAGCGGACGCGCGGGCACTTAGTCTCGTAAGTTCTAATCCCACAGGGAGTTCCCCCGGCTTTGCCGGGGAGGCAGTAGGCGTTTGACGTTTTCGGCAGTGTCCATCGAAGAACATCTCTCCGTGAGCCGCCAAGCACACGGGAAGATGTTCAACGATGGACGAGTTCGAGAGCTTAAGCCACACCAAGTGGACGTGCAAATACCACGTGGTCTTCATCCCAAAGGGACGTAGGAAGGCGCTCTACGGGACGCTGCGCCCCCATCTCGGCGAGGTGTTCCGCACCCTGGCGCAGCAGAAGGAGAGCCGGATCGAGGAGGGGCATCTCCTGGCCGATCACGTGCACATGATGATCGCCATCCCTCCCAAATACGCCGTCTCTCAGGTGATCGGATACATCAAAGGCAAGAGCGCCATCCATCTCGCACGGGTGTATGGCGAGCGCAGGCGCAATTTCGTTGGGCAGCACTTCTGGGCCAGGGGCTACTTCGTCTCGACCGTCGGTCGCGACGAGGCCGTGATCCGCGCCTACATCAAGCAGCAGGAACAGGAGGACCAGCGCCTGGAGCAGTTGAACCTCTGGCGCTGACACCCACCGACCGGTGGTCCCACCATTGGGACCGCGTCAGCGATCCCTATAGCCGCCCTGGGCGGCCCAGATCGGAAAGCCCCCGGCTTTGCCGGGGGATGCTTACTTCCTATGCCCTGAATCTCAACCTGTCCGCAGGGGTATGCCCCAACGGACAAGGCGAGATTTGCGCCCGGCGCATGATCGTTCCTGTGAGATTTCAGACGCGGGACGAACTGCCGGTCCAGACCGCGAGACCACCCACTTGGAACGGCTCTTCAGTGGACTTGGAAGGGTCCACACGAGCAAGCCCTATTGGAACGAGGCACCCAGCCGGGCATTCTCTCGCGAGCCAACCGTCAAGCTTCCATAGTATACCCTATACCGCATGGACAACCCAAAACCGATCCAGGTGTACGCGCCTACAATGCTGAGCGGTGATACAAACGCCAGTGCGTGACCATAGTCATTCCTAGCTTATGACCATGGTCAGACATTGCTGAGGTTGCGAGTAGACAATGCAGTGGGTGGGGATCCGTTCCTGCGAAAACTTGAGCGTGCAGGTAATCTGTCCGAGGGCGAGCGAACCGCCCTGCAGACTTTGACCTTCAATCGCCGCTCCGTTCCGGCTCGGCGCGACATCACCGATGGTGACACCACGGACCGCATCTACCTCGTCATGAGCGGCTTCGCCTGTCGCTATAAGACCCTACTAGGCGGCAATCGCCGGATCGTCTCCTTCGTGCTGCCGGGCGACCTCTGCTACTTGCACGACAAAGGGGGTGTCACGAGCGGGCAACAGTCCGCAAAAGATAGGCCGTTCAAGCTCAGGTCGGCATTTTGCCTCTTCGACATCCCGCCTCATTGCGGCAAACTCCCTGCGGGTACCGGCATGCGTGGGTCATGCGAGCCCTGCCGCAGAGCGGCTTTCTTTGCAGATGCGGCGACTCTGGTGTCGCTGCCGATCGGGGAAGCCCAAGCCGGGCGAGCAACAGAATTGTCGAAGGGAATGTTCCCATGCTCAGCCGTCGAGCCCTCCTCGCGCGCGGCGCCGCCCTGGGAAGCGCGGCCGCGTTAAGCCCCATGCTTCCGGCTTGGGCGCGCAGCGGAACCCGCGGCGTCCCGCCGACGCTGCCGACCCTGTCGGGTAGAGACATTGCTCTCGAGATCGGCCACATGCCCTTCACGGTCGGAGGGCGGACCGGGCGCGCCATCGCCGTCAACGGAACGGTTCCGGCGCCGCTCCTGCGCTTGCGCGAGGGCGAAACCTTCCGCATCGCCGTCACAAATACCCTCGACGAAGTCGCCTCTATCCATTGGCACGGCTTCTTGATTCCGTTCCAAATGGACGGTGTTCCGGGTGTGAGCTTCCCCGGCATCCGCCCCCACGAGACCTTCGTCTACGAACTCCCGATCAAACAGTCCGGCACCTACTGGTACCACAGCCATTCCGGGCTGCAGGAGCAGGTCGGCCTTTACGGGCCGATCATCATCGATCCCGCGACTCCCGATCCCGTCGCCTATGACCGCGAGCACGTGCTCGTCCTGTCCGACTGGAGCTTCATGGCTCCTGAAAGGATCATCACCCAGCTGAAACAGGAGCAAGGCCACTTCAATCGAAATAACCTCACTGCTGCAGGCCTCTTCAGCGATGATCCCGCACAGCAGATGTCGCTCGAGGATCGGGTGAAATGGGCCAAGATGCGGATGGATCCCACCGACATCTCGGATGTCACCGGCGCGATCTATACCTATCTGATCAACGGGCATGGACCTGCGGAAAACTGGACGGGGCTGTTCCGCCCCGGCGAGCGCGTCCGGCTGCGCGTCATCAATTCGTCCGCCATGACGGTCTTTCACGTCCGCATCCCGGGCTTACGGATGACCGTGGTCAACGCCGATGGAGAGAACGTGCGTCCGGTTCCGGTCGACGAGTTCCAGATCTCGGTCGCGGAAACGTACGACGTGATCGTCCAGCCGACGGAGAATCGAGCTTTCACCATCGTCGCGGAAGCCGTTGACCGATCCGGCACGGGGAGGGCCACGTTGGCCCCGCGCCTGGGCATGTCGGCGCCGGTGCCGCCACTCAGGTCTCGGCCTCTTCTCGGCATGGACGACATGGGTATGGCAGGCATGGGCAGCATGGGTTCCGGCGGAATGTCCGGCATGGACCACGGATCGATGGCTGGCGGCTCCATGGCCGGAATGGGCCACGCGGCCAAGGCACGCGGTGGGGCGATGAAGGGCGGGGGCTCCATGGCTGGCATGGGCCACGGGGCGATGCCGGGCGGTGGCTCCATGGGCAGCATGAACATGGATATGGACATGCGCAACCCCGCCAACGTTCCTCCGAACGTGGACGTCGGAGTCGGCGTGGACATGGTCGCGCCTGAACCGCAGGACCGCACCGGCAATCCGGGTCTGGGGTTGGAGAATGCGGGCCACAAGGTTCTGACCTACCGAGACCTTATCGCCCTCAAACCCAACCCGGACAGGCGCCGCCCATCGCGGACGCTCGAGATCAATCTGACCGGCAACATGTATCGCTTCATGTGGTCATTTGACGGACGGAAGTTCAGCGACGGAGTCGAGCCCATCCGCTTCGCCCGCAACGAGCGGGTGCGCGTGACCATGGTCAACAACAGCATGATGCAGCACCCGATGCATATCCACGGGCACTTCATGGAATTGGTCAACGGACATCCCGGGCACCATCCGTTGAAGCACACCATCAACGTGCTGCCGGGAAGCAAAGTGACCTTTGACATCACCGCTAACAATCCTGGGGACTGGGCCTTTCACTGCCATCTTCTGCTCCACATGCATGCGGGAATGTTCAACGTCGTCACTGTCCGCCCTCTCGACCGAGAACCCGCATGACCGCGTTCCGTATCGCGTTGCTGGCGACGACGGTACTCCCCGTCCTTGCCGTCGCTCAGCAGATGGACCCTTCCATGCAGATGCCTGGAATGGGGGCCGGGTCGACGACGGAAGTGGCTCCGCCACGCACATCCGCACCTGCGCAGGCGGGCATGAATGGGGACCACGATATGGGTGCGATGCGGGGTACCACTTCCTCGCTGCCTCGCCGCGTGGGTGCTAAACGGGCTGCACCATCACCCGCCGGCCCTCTGGCTTCGCACAACGCAGGAACCATGGATGGGATGGGAGGTATAGAGGCCCAGCGGGAGATGCCCAACCCTCCCCCGCCTCCCGCTGCGCTTTCGGGGCCGGCGCATGCCGCCGACCTGGTTTACAACCCGTCCGACATGGCGACTGCACGCGAGGAACTGCGGGCCGAACAGGGTGACCTCAGAGCATACAGGGTCCTCATCGATCGGCTGGAAACGCAGTTTCAGGAGGGCGGGAACGGCTACAAGTGGGATGCTCAGGCTTGGTATGGCAGCGACATTAACAAGCTATGGCTCAAATCCGAAGGTAACGGCACTTACCGTGGGAGGGTGGAAGAGGGGGATCTGCAGGTGCTTTGGAGCCGCGCCATTTCACCGTACTTCGATCTCCAGGCGGGTGGCAGGGTCAATTTCGGACCCGGCCCGCAGCGTACTGATGCTGTCATCGCGTTGCAGGCGCTCATGCCGTATTCGTACAATGTGGAGGCAAGCCTCTTCTTGTCCAATAAAGGCGAGCTGAGGAGTCGCTTAGAGGCCGAGTATGACCTGCTGATCACGCAGAGATTGATCCTTCAACCTCGCGTCGAGCTTAATCTCTCCGCCCAGAACATCCGCGAGCTCGGCGTCGGTGCCGGATTGTCGACGGTCGAGGCGGGGCTTCGCCTCCGTTATGAGTTCATACCGGAATTCGCCCCTTATGTTGGGATCGAGTACGAGCGCAAGGTCGGCAACACTGCCGGCTATGCGCGGGCCAGTGGCGAGGATGTCGGCTCATTCAAGTATCTGGTCGGCCTAAGGTCGTGGTTCTAGACGTCATGTTCCTGGGTCGAGGTTTGATCCTGACCCAGCAAACTGGACACCTCCAAAAACCTCCGAAATCGTGGTCGCAGCGGTCGCTAAGCCCTTGATCCGATTGGACTCGAGTTGGGGCCGAAAGGAGTTTTTGGAGGTGTCCAACTGGTCTGAGCTGAGCGCAAGTTTTTCGGGCATCCTGAACCCTGACGGAGGGTGGATGTCATGCCTCGCAAACGCTTCATGATGCCGAGACCCAGGCCTTGGCCGATCTGGTCACGCGACGCCGCCAGATCGTCGACCTGATCGCGTCGGAGCGGCAGCGGGCGAGCCACGCCCCGTCTTGCATCAAGGACAGCGTCCGGCGTGTCATAGTATTGCCATCGCCGGCATTCTCGGCGCCGCCGGCATTATCATTGCAGTGTTGCCGGAGCGGGTGGCCCGGCGGGCGTAAGAGCGTAGCGAGCACTCGGGGGGATGTCCACGGCGACATCTTTCCGGCTCGTCGCGCGGCATGATATGCGCTTGCAACCATATGCGTTGGAGCGCATTTTTCTGTGACGAGGTGGAAGGTCGATTTCCATCCGGCCTTCGCCGTGGAGTTCAAAGACCTCTCCGACGAGGTGCAGGACGAGGTTCTCGCTCTTGCCGGGGCCATCGCTGAAGGCGGTCCTCAGATGGGTCGGCCGCGTGTCGATACTCTGAATGGGTCGAAGCACCCGAACATGAAAGAGGGCCGGTTCAGGGCGGCGGGCGGCGTATGGCGCGTGGCCTTCGCATTCGATGTCGAGCGCCACGCGGTGCTCCTGGTCGGCGGGAATAAGGCCGGCGTCGCTCAGAAGCGCTTCTATCGGGTGCTGATCGCCCGAGCGGACGAGCGGTTCGACGAGCATCTCAAAGCCCAGGAGGCGAAGGAATGAGCGGGTATCGGACGGTCAGCCTCGATGAAGTGATGGCAAAGCTCCCGCCGGAGCGGCAGCAGCGCATCAAGCAGAAGACCGAGCAAATCCTCCTGGAGCAGGCGACCCTGCGGGAGCTTCGCAATGCGCTCGGCGTCACCCAGGAGAAGCTCGCGAAGTCGCTCGATGTCGCGCAGGAGAACGTGAGCCGGCTGGAGGATCGAAACGATCCGAAACTCTCAACGCTTGCCGCCTACGTGAAAGCTCTCGGGGGCACCCTGGAGCTGCAGGCCGTGTTCCCGGACGGATCCACGGTAAAGCTCAGGCGCGCCTCGGCCGCGATCAAGAGGGCTGGCGCCCGCCCGAACCGCGTGAAGATCACGCCCGCGGAGCCTGTTCGCACAGGTCACGATGAGGCTGTCGCGTGAGTATATTCGTGGGAGATTTGCCGGCGGGCTCCATGAAAACCGTTAGGACGCCAGCACCCTGACACGCGGAGAGGGGAAAGGGGACGTGTCGCGCGCTGATTGGGCGTTATGGAGCCTCCATCGGGCAGACAGATACTGGCCAGCATGAGGCTGATCGGGGTGGGCGCCATTGCCCGCATGATCGAGCAGTAGAGACAACGTGTGGGTGGAGCGCTCATCGAAAGAAGACGTATTTCGCCAGGGCAGCTATCGCGAGGACCACCAGCACTAGGAACACGAGGCCGATTAGGCCCATGCCCCACATCATCCCGCCCATGCTGTCCATCATGTCGTGCATCATGGGATCGGTTTCCGTTCCGCCCCGGCCGGGAGGCGGCTGCGGGCGTTGATCTGCGCTTCAACTATTGTCCTTGAAGGAATCTCTGAAGCTCTTCAGGGGTCACCTTGCCATCTTTGTTGGCGTCGGCTGCATCGAAGATGCGCTTATGAATGGCCGTCACCTCCTCGAACGAGAGCGATCCGTCACCATTCGTATCGGCGATAGCGAACATCATCCTCATCCTGAGGCCGCCATCCATCATCCCCTGCTTCATCCCGCCCATCATGTGGCCCATCATTCCACACATGCCGCCCTGGCCCACCCCTCCCATGCCGCTCATTATTCCCGGCATCCCCGGTTGAGTAGGCTGGGCGCTTTGGCCCGACGTGCTCATCGGAGCCGTTGATGTCTGGGCGCTTGCGATGGAGATTGCGCCGGCAGCGAGAATGGCGGTGAGAGTGGTCACGCGCACCAGTGTAGTAGGGGCCATGGACTCCTCCTTTGGCTGAGTCTGGGTTAACGCTCTTCATCGTGAGACGTGTCAGGAGCCGCTGCAGCAGCTTGCAGGTCGCCCGGTCTGCTCGGCCTCTTGGATCGGCGGGCAGGGTACGTCGCCGTAGGAACAGAAGACGCAACAGTCTCCGGCCTCAGGTCGGAGCAGCGTGCCGCAACCGGTGCATTCATAGAAGAACTGACAGGTATCGGTGGGCATCGTCTCCGACGCGCGATGCCCGCAATGTGGACAGGTCAGGGTCGAGGTCAGTTGCATCAGGCAGTCCGTAGCACCTTGATCAGGGTGAGTTCGAAAGCTGCCGGTGTCGGCTGACGCCAGTTCTCGGCGCCGGCCGAGCACGGCTTGAGACTGTTACCCGTTGGAGCCTACACCAAGGTCAAGGTTTGCCTTCGCTCGTTTCAATAGGGCTTGCTCTAGCGGACCGGTCCAATCCTCGCCAAAACCCGGTCCACATAAATAGTCTTTGACTTTTGGACCGGATTAGGTCTTTATGTCTCAGAACCTATTGGACCGAAACGGACCGGATTGCCCCCATGCTCGTCGGATACGCCCGCACCTCGACCCTGGAGCAGGATGCCGGCCTGGAGGCGCAGGTGCGCGACCTCAGGGCCCTCGGGTGCCAGAGGGTCTACCAGGAGCAGGTGTCCTCGGTCGCGCCGCGCCAACAGCTCGAAGCGGCCGTGAATTTCGCCCGAGAAGGTGACACCCTCGTGGTGACGAAGCTCGACCGCCTCGCCCGCTCCGTGACCCACCTCGGCAGGATCATCGAGATGCTGGAGGGCAAGGGCGTGGCCCTGCGCATCCTCAACCTCGGCGTGGACACAGCGACCCCTACGGGCAAGCTGATGCTCAACGTTCTCGGCGGTGTAGCGCAGTTCGAGCGGGAGATGATGCTGGAGCGCCAGCGTGAAGGAATCGCCAAAGCCAAGGGCGAGGGCCGGTACAAAGGCCGCAAGCCCACAGCTCGCGCCCGGGCGGAGGAGATCCAAGCCTTGTCGGAACAGGGCCTCAGCATGAATGCCATTGTGGCTAAGCTCGGGATCGGCAAGGGGTCCGTGCACCGGGTGCTCGCCGCCTCGAAATCGGCGGCCTGACAGGTCGCACACCGCCACGGCAATGGCGGAGAGCTATTACGACTGTGTCACGAAGCCCGTAACACATTGCAGAATCTGCATTTTTCTCCCGCTCCTGCGCCGAGAAAGAGCGAGCAATATCAAGAACATAGAAAATTTTGTGACACAGCAGTACTATGGGTTTGGCCGCAATCTCCGCGCCCTACCCTTCTCGCCTGCCCGGCGCTATCTTGGTGTCATGACCACGGTGGACTTTCACCAAACGCCTGCGCCTCGGCCCGTTGAGACGGCCGAGCACCGGGCGACGCGCCTGGATAAGGAACGTGCCATGCTCGCGGTCGGCCTTGCCGCTGTTGAGGCTGGTGACATTTTGACCGGTAATGCTCTGGAGACGTGGTTCGACGCCCTCGAAGCCGAGATCGAGCCGGCCGAGGCCAGTGAAGTCGCCAAGCGGCCGATCGAGCCCTCCGCGTAGCCGACCCGCACTGCTCAGTCCCTCATGCCTCACGCTCTCATTGTCTCGCGGCCAGCGGCCGACGACATCGCGAGCGCTGCCCGCTGGCTGCGCCAGCCTGGCTCGGGCCAAACGGCCTCGCAGCGGCTCAAGCTCATCCGTAGGGCGATCACTGACCTCCAATTCAGCCCGCTCATGTGGCCAATCGGAGATCATCCTGGCGTGCGCGAGAGGCCGGTGCGCGGTTACCGCATCCTGTACACCTTCGCGCCCAGCAATACTGGGAGCTGGGGCACAGTGACCGTGCTCCGGGTTTTTGGGCCGGGTCAGGATCGCAGCGACCTATAGCGGATCGTCTGGCGGGTTAATGCCAGCTTCACAGCTCATTTCGTTACGGCCGTTCCTCCGACCCGCGTCAGCCCTGTTGTCACGCTGTCCGGAGCGTGCGCCCCGAAAACCGAGCTTCCTCCTTCCACGCATCCCGCTCGGCGCGTGTCTCAGCGAGAGGACAGCGCGACAACAGGGCTGACGCGGGTCGGAGGAACGGCCGTAACGAAATGAGCTGTGAAGCTGGCATTAACCCGCCAGACGATCCGCTATAGGTCGCTAGCGATCCGAACCCGGCCCAAAAACCCCGAC
>NZ_NKUI01000108.1 GCF_014845115.1 Methylorubrum zatmanii
CCGTGGTGCCCCGGCTCGTCTCCCTCGACCCGGCGGCGAGCAGCATGGTCGGCGAGAAATCGTTGAGCACGAGGGCCGCCGGGTCGAGGGAGACGAGCCGGGGCACCACGGCCGGGTTGAGGTAGAGGTTGCGGACCGAGGAGCGGTGCCAGCGCAGGCCCGGCAGCACCGCGTGCCGATAGAGCCGCGGCGGCGGCATCACCCATTGCCGGGCGCTCTCGCGCGGGGTGCAGGACAGGACATGCAGCGCCCGGCCGAACTCCTGCGCCAGCCGCTCGGCCAAGCGCTCGTAGAGGACATGGGTGTAGGGCGCGAGCGCGCCGGTCACCACGACCACGGGGTGCGCGCCGTCGCGGCCGTCGGACACGCTTTCGGACGGATTCGTGCCGGCTTGCATGTCTGAACGCCCCTGAACGATTCCGGCCCGTGCGAGCCTGTCCGTCCTTACCGGATCGCGGAACAGGCTCGAAGCCTTGTCCTCACGCCCGCCCGAGCCGCCGCGCGATCTCGGCCAGAACAGTCCCCAAGAAACGGTCTACACCGCTCCGGCCCCGCGCCCCGGCCGCCACACGCGCCCCATCAGGGCTTCGAGATCGGAGACCGGCCAGTGCGGCTCGACGACGTGGCGGGGCATCAGGGGCAGATCCGCCGCGCGGGTGGCATGGCCGCGCCGGGTGGTGAAAAAGGTGCAATAGCCGCTCTCCAGGGCGAGGACCGGCTCCCGCTCCGGGTCGAAATCCTGGCCGGCGACGCCCCAGGGACAGGCGAAATGCCGGATCTCCCGGCCGGTGAGCGCGGCGAGGTCGCGGCGCGAGCGGGCGATCTCGTCCGCCGCCTGCGCGTGGCCGAGCCGGCTCATCCGGGGATGCGTGGCGGTGTGGGAGCCGACATCGAACCCCTCGTCGCACCAGGCCGCGATCTCGGCGCGGTTCATGTAGAGGCGCCCGCTGGCGGGGAGGGCGTCCACGCGGTCGAGGCCGGGCGGGAAGTCCGGCGGGGCGTCGATCCAGTCGCTGATGAGGAAGACGATGCCGGGAACGTTCAGCGCCTTGAGAACCGGTCGCGCCACCGCGAAAGTGTTGGCATAGCCGTCGTCGAAGGTGACGAGGAAAGCGCGGTCGCGGCCCCGCCAGCCGGCCGCGAGGCGGTCGGCGGCGCTGTCGGCGTCGATGAAGTCCCCGTGCCGGGCGAGATGGCGCAGTTGCGCGGCGAAATCGTCCTGACGAGCCGCCGGGATCTGGTGGTAGCACAGCGTGTAGAGGCTAGGTTCCGCATAGGACAGGGACTTGAACAAGGCACCGCCCCGGAGGGCGAGCTTGCGCAGAACGGGTGAGTCACGCACCGTCGTCTCGACCCAATCGTACATCCGCACCTCAGCGCCCCTTCAACGGATACCGCAAGAATAGCTGCATCCCCTCGGGATTAATTTCTACCGCTCTTCGCTATCGATCGAACCTACAGCCACAATATTAAATTTCCGCTCCCGGCTCATCCCTTGCGGTCAAGCCTGGAGCGAGGCATGGCCTGTCTCCTGCCGGGATGGCCGGCCTCAAAAGGATACTCGTTTTGGGTCATCTCACGGCCACGGACCTGACCGACGATCCCAATTGGGACGAGAGGGTCTGGCGGCAGCCGGGAGCCAACATCTACGCCGCGCGCCGTTGGGGCGAGTACAAGCGCCGGGTCGGCTGGGAGGTCAGGCGCATCGCCGTCCTCGGCAGCGACGGGCACGCCCTGGCCTATGCGCAGTATCAGCGCCGCCGCTGCGGACTCGGCCATGTCGTCCTGGCCCAGGGTTGCCCGGTCCTGACCCGCGCGGGTGCGCCGCGGGCGGAGGCCGTGTTCCGGGCCTTCCTCGACCATCTCGGCCTCCGGCGCTTCGATCTGCTCGGGGTGAACTACCAGCAGTTCCAGAGGCCGGAGGCGGTGCTGGCCCTGCTCGGCCACGGCTTCGCGCCGATCGTGACCGCGCGCATGCACACGCTGGAACTCGACCTCACACAGGGGCCGGACCGGCTGCGCGACCGGATGGAAGGACGCTGGCGCGACGTGCTGAGAGCGGCCGAGGCCAACCCGGATCTCGACACCGTCTTGCTGACCGAACCCGCCGCGCGGCTCGCCGCCTTCGACACGTTCAGCCGGTTCTATGCCGACCTGAAGCGGCGCAAGGGCTTTCGCAACACCCTCGACACCGCAGCCTATCGCGACCTCGCCGCGGCGGACCCACATCTGCTGTTCCTGGAGGTCCGCGAGCGGGGGGAGCCGATCCTGGTCCGGATCGTCCACCGCGCGGCGGAACGCTGGACCGATTTCTACGTCGCCTCGAACGAGCGGGCCAAGGCGACGGGGGCCGGGCGCCTCGCGGTCTGGCGCCTGATCGAGTGGGCCAGGGAGGAGGGGTGCCGCATCCTCGATCTCGGCGGCATCGATCCGTTCGGCAATCCCGGCGTCTACGAGTTCAAGCGCGGCCTCTGCCGCGATGTCGTCACAGCCAACCCCCTATGGCTCTTCAGCCGGACCCGGCTGCTGCGCCGGGCCGTGACCGGCTTCCTGGCCGCACGGTGAGCAGGACAGACTGGATGCCCGACCCACACGCTGCCGCCCCCTCCCGGCGGGCCGGATTGCGTCAGCGCGCCGCCGGGCTCGTCCGACGCCCGCCGGCCGCGCTCGTCTCGCTGGCCGACCAGGGCGTCGTCAGCGGTTTCGGCTTCGCCAGCGGCATCGTCGCCGCCCGCCTGCTCGGCATCGCCGAATTCGGCCATTTCGCGATGATCCTGATCGTGCTCGCCTTCGCCCAGGCATTGCACAACGCCCTGATCACGGCCCCGATGATGACCCTCGTCGGCGCCCGCAGCGGCGTCTCGCAGGCCTATGCCGCCAGCATCCTCGTGGGCGCCGTCCTGCTCTCGGGGCCGGGCGCGGTCTTCGTGGTGATCGCCCTCATGATCTGCGGGATGTCGGGCGAGACCCTGGTGGCGGCCTGCGCCCTGATGCTGGCGCAGAACCTCCAGTTCACCCTGCGCCGCCTGCGCTTCGCCCAGGGCCGGGGCGTGCAGGCCCTGCTCATGGACTTCGCCCGCGCCGCGAGCTTCCCCCTCGTCGCCGGGGCGATCTGGCTGAACGGCGCGACCATCGACGGCAACGGGTTCGTCTGGCTCCTGGCCGCGACCTCCTTCGCCACCTGTCTGCCGCTCATCGTCTCGGTCGGCCGGCCGATCCTGAGCCGGCCCGGCTCGGTGCAGATCGGCACCGTGCTGCGTCGGCACGTTCCGCTCGGGCGCTGGCTGCTGCCGGTCGTGTTCGTCACCTTCGTTCAGGAACAGCTCGTCTGGCTCGTCGCGGGGGCGACGCTCGGCCTCGAGGCGCTGGGCGGATTGCGGGCGGCGCAATATCTCGTCGGCACCGTGCTGCTGCTGCTCTCCGCGACGGAGAACGTCCTGCCGGTGGTCGCCGCCCGCGCCTATGCCGAGGGCGGCGAGACGGCTTTGCGCGCCTATCTGGCACGGACCGGGATGAAGCTCGGGCTGCCGATCGCCGCGATCCTGGCGGTGCTCTCCATCCCCGGCGAGACGTGGCTGACACTGATCTTCGGGCCGGACTACGCGATCTATGCCAATTGCCTGCGGGTCCTCTCGCTCAGCGTGATGGTGGTGCTGGTCCGCGATCTCACCACCAATTATTTTCGCGCCAAGCAGAATACCCGTGTGGTCTTCGAGTCGCTCTGCCTCAGCATGGTCGTGTCGGTCGCCCTCGCGGCACCGCTGATGGCCTATGCCGGGGTCAGCGGGGCGGCGGCGGCGGTGGGGGCCGGGCACCTGGCCTCCCTGGTCTATCTCGCATGGGCGGCGCGGCGGCACGCGCTGCCGGCGGAAGTCCGGCTCTCGCCCGGCCGGTAGGCTCGGTCACGGGCATTCGTAGACGAAGCGGCGACCGGTCGGAGAGCGGGAGGCCAGCCGGTCCAGCCCCCGCTCCATGTCGCGCCGGCCCGCCGCCCAGCGGTCGCGGATCGAGGAGGGGGAGAAGTCGAAGCTCTTCGCCGCGAGCTGGTCGGCTCCGGCGCGGTGGACGAGATGCAGGAGCGTCGCCACCGGCCCGTTCGGATCGATCCGCTCGCGCAGGGCATAGAGGTGATCCAAACCGGCGATCGTGCGCCGGGACGCGCTGGCGAAGATCAGGTCGTTGGCCCGCTCCAGCACCGCGTCGAGGGAGCGGGGCGGATCGGCCTCCAGGGCGAACAGGTCGAGGGCGATGCAGAGCCGATCGCGTTCCGGCTCGGGGTCGAACAGCGGGTCGAGGGGGAGGTTGTTGGTGTAGCCGGCATCGCAGAGCAGCCGGCCGTCCAGCTCGACCGGCGGGAAGGCCGGCAGCAGGGCGGCGCTCGCCAGGATGTGCCGGGGCTCCAGGGGCTGGCGGGTGTTGTCGAAGCAGACCTCCTCGCCGGTCGCGACATCGACGCAGGCGATGGTGAGCCGCGTCTCGGCCCGGTTCAGCCGCTCGAAATCGACGAGCCGGGCGAGGGTGTCCAGCAGGGGGGCATGGTCGAACAGGGCGACGTCGTTCGGCATCCAGGGCAGCGCCGACCACAGGCCCGGATAGCGGTGGCGGAAGATGTTCGGCCGCCCGTAGACCAGGGTCATCAGGGCGTGCAGGGCGTTGTAGTGCTGGCGCGGCTTGAGGAGATCGAGCGCGGCCGGAGCCGTGGGCAGGGTCGCCTCGTTCCAGAACCGGTGGAGGCGGGACAACCGGTCCTCCGGCGCGTTGCCGACCACGATCGCCGCCGTGATCGCTCCGACCGAGGCGCCCACGACCCAATCCGGCCGGATGCCGCGTTCCTGCAGAACCTCGTAGCCGCCGGCATGGTAGGCACCGAGGGCATTGCCGCCTCCGAAGACGAGGGCGATGTCGCGGGCGGGGGGCGAGGATTCCATTCTCTGTACCGACCTTTGGTGTTGCGGGGCCGAGCGCATGCCCGGTCGGCTTGGGAACCCGGCGAGCCCGGCCTGCGATGCATGGGCGGGTCGTTGTGGCGCCCGTCAGCCTGCGGCCTGTGCTGCGCAGGCGAGGGCGAACAGGGCGAGCCCGACCGCCATCCAGGTGACGTAATCCCCGACCAGACCGCTATGCAGCGCCCGCACCGCGCCGAAGCTCCTGCGTTCGGCCCGGGTGACGGCCCGGGCCGTGCCCCGCACGGCCCGGCGGCGCAGGAGGGCGAGGGCGAGCAGGGCGAGGGTGAGCCCGAGCGGGACGAGAGAGCCGAACTCCGCCTCGGGCAGGGTGAGAGGCGGGAGCGATGGATCGCGCAGGCGGGAAGCCGCCGCGCCGAGGAAGGGGGTCACCGGCCCGGCGGGCATCAGCGCGAGGAGGACGAGGACCAGGGCCGGCGCGGCCATCAGCCAGAGCGGGCGGTCGGCCTTCTCCCGCTCGCGCTCGGTCGGCGCCTGCAGTTCCGGCCCCGGCACGCCGCTGGCCCCCAGGAAGATCCGGGCGGCGGCGCGCAGGACGGCCGCTCCTGTGAGAGCGCTCGCCAGCGTCACCACCGCCTTGGCCGGGACGGCGGCGGAAAGGTCCATCCACTGCGTCGCCCCGTGCATCAGCCCGAACGGCAACCCGCCGAGCAGGAGGCCGCCGACGCCCATGGCGAGCGCGGGCGCCCACAGGCCTCGCCCCTGGCCGTAGAGCACGATCTCGTCGGCCGATTGCCGGAGCGCCAAGAGGATGCCGGCCACCATGAACAGGGCGCCCTTCACCAGCCCGTGGCCGACGACGTAGAGCAGCAACCCGGCCGTGGCGGTGCCGGTCCCGGCGGCGAGCGCGGTGAGCATGATGCCGAGATGGGCGATGGTCGAGAAGGCGAGCAGCCGCTTGAGATGACGCTGGGCGAAGGCCGTCAGCCCGGCGACGAGCGCCGTGGCGAGGCCGAGCCAGAGCAGGAGGCCGCGCACCAGCGCCATCACCTGCGGCTCGCCGGAAAAGACCTGGGCCACCAGCTTGGCGAGGCCGAACAGGGCGAGGCTCACCATCGCATCCGAGAAGATCACCGAGACCGGGCTCGGCGCGACCGCGTGGGCGTCGGCGAGCCAGAGATGGAAGGGCAGGATCGCGGCCTTGGTGAGCAGGGCCGAGGCCACCAGCACGAAGCCGCCGGTCAGGACCGGATCGGAGCCGGTCCGGGCCACCGCCCGCCCCATGGTCGCGAAGTCGAAGGTGCCGGTGCGGGCGTAGAGCAGGCCGGTGCCGGCGAGCATCAGGAAACTCGCCAGCGCGTTGGTGACGGTGAAGGTGAAGGCCCCCTCCAGGGCGCTGCGGCCGAGAGGGTAGGCGGTGAGCGCGAAGGCCGCCACGCTCATCAGCTCGAACCAGACGAACAGGTTGAACAGGTCGCGGGTCAGGCAGAAGCCGACCATCGCCGCGAGAAACAGCAGCATCAGCACCTGAAAATGCGCGTGCTCGGTGTCGAAATAGCCCCAGGCGAAGACGAAGGAGGCGGTGAACAGAAGGCCGCAGAAGGCGGCGAGCGCCGCGCTCGCCGGATCGGCCTGGAAGCCGATGCCGAGGACGATGCCGGGGCGCTGCGCCGCATCCGGCGTCCAGCCGGCGAACCAGTGCCGCACCGGCCCGTCGAGGCTGTGCCGGGCAAGAAACGCGCAGAGCCCGCAGACGGCGAGCGCGGTCAGGATCGCGACGACCTTCGGCAGCCTCGGCGGCAGCCAGTGCGCCAGGGCCAGGAGCAGCGTCGCGACGCCGAGCGGCAGCAGGACCGCGACGGGGAGAAGGGCGTCGGGCGTCATTCGAGGGAGGAGGGCGGTGGGCGCAGGGGGCGCAGAGCCTGCGGATCGAGGGTGCCGCGGCGCTTCTGCACTTGGATCGCGAGGGCCAGGAGCAGCGCCGAGACGGCGGCGCCCACGACGATGTCGGTCAGCACCAGCGCCTGCACCACGGGATCGACGGCGGGCGTGCCGGGCGGGTGGTCGTAGAAGACCGGTGGCCCGGCCCCGCGAACGTAGCCGATCCCCAACAGCAGCACATAGGTCGCCGACTGGCATACGGTCAGGCAGCCGACGAGATGCACGCAATGGCGCGAGGTGGCAATGCCGTAGAGCCCGACGGCGAAGAGCCAGACGGCGACCAGCCAGGGCAGGGCATCCAGCAGGGACAGGGCGCTCATCGCTCCGCCTCATCGGGGAGGGGGTCTTCGGGGAGGGTGTCTTCGGGAACGGGATCGTCGGCGGGCTCCCGCGTCTCCTCCAGGAACTCGACGAGCAGGAGGCCGAAGCTGCCCGTCACCGAGAGCGCCACCGCCGCGTTCACCACCACCATCAGGCCGCCGGAATAGAGATCCTTCGGCTCGCCCAGCGGCAGCAGGTTCTGCAGGGCGGGATGGCCGGCGAGCAGGGGCAGGCCGGCGCAGAGCACGAACAGGACGGCGCCGCCCCCTTCCAGAACGGCGAGAACGGGGGGCGGGATCAGCGCCCGCCAGCCCTCGTAGCCCTCGCCGAGATAGAGCAGCAACAGGCCTGAGGCGACGATCACGCCGCCCTGGAAGCCGCCGCCGGGCGTCGTCATGCCGTGGAGGGCGACAGAGAGGCCGAAAAGCAGGGTGAGCGTCGCGGCGATACGGCAGACCAGCACCGTGGCGTCGGCCCGTGGCGTCACCGGCCGGCCGGGCAGGTGGCCGGCACGCTCGCGACCGCTCTCGCCCCGCGCGCCCCGCAACAGCACCGTCGTACCGGTGACGGCGCAGAGCAGCATGCCTTCCTCGCCGAGGGTATCGATCCCGCGCAGGTCGAAATTCACCGCCGCGACCATGTTGGTGACGTGGCGCAGGCCCGGCACCAGGGCGTTCATGGCCTGCCCCAGCTCCGCCTCCGGCGCGCCGAAGGCGGGCAAGGCGAGGGCGATCCGCATGACCGCCGGCATCAGGACCAGGGCCGCGAGCCCGAGCAGGACGAGGCGCTGGCGCGGCGTCATCGGGCCCTCCTCGCTTGGGTCGGTCCAGCGCCGTAGGTCATCGCTTGGCACGGTCCATGGCGATGGCCGCGAGCGTGGCCAGGAACAGCAGGGGCGTGATCGCGGTGCCGACGGCGATCTCCGAGAGCGCGACGTCGGGCGCCTGGAGCGCGAGGAACAGCAGGCCGAGCACGAGGCCGTTGCCGGACAGGGCGAAGACCTGCCGCCGCGGATCGCGGGCCAGCACCACGAGCAGGCCGGACAGGGCGGTGAGCAGCAGGAGCGCGGCAACGAGCCCGGTCATCGCCGCTCCCCGTCGCGGAGATGCAGGGCATGGCCGCTGACGTGGCTCAGCAGCGCCCCGACCAGCACCGTCGCCAGCCAGATCGCGGCGCATTTCAACGCCCGCGGCGAGAGCCCGTCGGTGAGCCAGGCGGCGAGCAGCACGGCGCCGCCCCCGGCGACGTTGACGAAGGTGACGGTGTGCAGCCGCTCCAGAGCCGTGCGCAGCCGCCAGAGGGCGAGCGCGGCGATCCAGACGGAGGCGACCGCCAGCGCGAGGCAGAGCGCGACCGGCACGGTCACAGCCAGCGCTCCTGGAACACCGCGAAGAGCAGCGTGCCGGGCAGCGTCAGCACCGCCAGGGTGAGGGCCAGATCGATCACCGAGGGCTGGTCGAGGGCGAAGCTCAGGGCGACGAGGAGCAAGGTGGCGAGGGACGTCGCGAACTGCACCGCGACGAGCCGGAATCCGAGGGCGCCGCGCCCGCAGGCGAGCACGGCGAGGCCGAAGGGCGGGAGCAGAGCCAGGGTTGCCGCAAGCCAGAGCCCGGTCATACCAGCCAACGCGAATCGGATGCGGGGCCGGGTCGGCCGAGGGCGTGGATCAGGGCCTCGTCGCGGCCGGGATCGGCGCGCAGCACGAAGCTGTCGGGCGCGAGCGAAGCGAGGAGCACGGCACAGGCCCGGCGCCCCGCCTCGGCCGGGTGATCCTCTTGGCCGCGCGGAAAGCCTCTCCGGGCGGCGTGCCCCGGATGTGCCCCGGTGATGGCTGCCCTCAGCAGCACCCGCCCGGTCCGCGCCGTCGCCGGAACGAGACCGGCGAGCGCCCGCCCAGCATGGCGCATCGTTCCGGGCGAACAGGCGAAACGCCGCGCGGCATGCCTGCGGATCCGCACGGCCCAGGCCGTCGCCAAGCCGGCCACAACCGCCCCCGTCACCGCCTCGTGCCAGCCGATCTGCCCGGCCAACAGTAGGAAGAGGGCGAGGAGCCCGAGCCAGACCGCACCCGTCCGCAGGATCATGGATGCTTCCCTTCCGCTCGGACTAACCCGGCTCGGGGCTCGGTGTTCTGACGAAATCTCCTACCGGAAGTTCCGCGCCCGCATCGGCAGCGCCGACCCGCGCGGATCGAACCGGGCGCCCTGGCCGTGTTCGCAGGCGGGCCTCGGGCGACATTCCCTAGAACAAAAAACGAACACACATGAGCCGTAATCCATCGTCCGTTTCAGCGTTGCCGTCGTTATTGAAAATGTGGATTTTATTTCAGGCCGTCGCTCGACCGCCGAGTCGGCCGCGAATGCCTGCACAGAGCCCTGCACGGATCGCGGACTCGACGTGTCCGGCCTCACAAATTGGCATGGCCCACCCAAAAGACGCGACAAATCCGGCGGCTGTTGCCGTTGAATGACAGACGTTTGTCACCACCGTTCTATCGTATCCCGTGCCGGGGACTTTGCCGGAGGATGTCGCGCGGGACCCGAGGACTATGTCCTGCCGACAGGCTCAGAAATGTGCCAGGGCCATAGGTGGCGGGTCATGAGTGACGGGTCATGAGCGACGCACGACCCATTGGGCGGCAGCTGGGCCGCCGGCCCGTCATCCTCGTCGTCGAGGACGAGCCCGACGAGCGCTACCTCGCGGCCGAGCTCTTGGAGGAGAAGGGCTTCGAAGTCGTCGAAGCCGAGACGGCGGAACGCGCCCTCGACATCCTGCGCGAGCGCGGCGACGGGATCGACGTGGTGTTCTCCGACGTACGCACCCCCGGCACGATCGGCGGGTTCGAACTGGCGCGGATCATCGGCGTGACCTGGCCGCGCATCCGCCTGCTGCTGACCTCGGGCGATGCGGGCGACCAGCCGAGCGACCTGCGCGTCACCGCGACCTTCATGCCCAAGCCCTGGCGGGCCCCGGAGATCCTGATGTGGCTAGAGGAAGCCGCCGGGCTGCGGGAGCCGCCGGCGGACAGCCCCTGAACCCTGCAGGGCCCGATACGGCCTCCGTCTGATCGCTTCGCCGACGCGCGCGACGACGGAGCGCGGCGGGACCCGATGCGATCGACGCGAACGGCCTGACAGGCTTGGCCGCAGCCCCTTCCGGCGTCCACGACGCTCCTCATGCCGAGCGGCTGCGGCGGCAGCCTCGAAGCACGCCACGAGGTCTGTCCCACTCTGAGGACCGGCCGTTCAGGACTGCTTCGAGGCCGAGCTTTGGCCCGGCTCGTCAGGATGAGGAGCGATGAGCCGCCTCAGCATCCCACGAAACTCCCGCAGCACGCATACGCCCGGAAAAGCGAGCGATTCACAGCCGGGGAGTTCCGTGAGACGGGCTTCAGGCCGCCGCGACGGTCGCCTTCACGATCCGGTCCGGATCGCGCACGGGCTCACCGCGCTTGATCGTGTCGACCACGTCCATGCCCTCGATCACCTTGCCCCACACCGTGTACTGACGGTCGAGGAAGCGGGCATCGGCGAAGCAGATGAAGAACTGCGAGTTGGCCGAGTGCGGGAAGTTGGTGCGCGCCATCGAGCAGGTGCCGCGCACATGCGGCTCGGCGTTGAACTCGGCGTTGAGGTCGGGCAGCTCCGAGCCGCCGGAGCCGGTGCCGGTCGGGTCGCCGGTCTGGGCCATGAAGCCGTCGATGACCCGGTGGAACGGCACGCCGTCATAGAAGCCCTGGGAGGCCAGCGTCTTGATCCGCTCCACGTGGTTGGGGGCGAGATCGGGGCGCAGCGCGATGACGACGCGGCCCTTGGTGGTCTCCAGGACGATGGTCTCGTTCGTCTCTGCCATGGTGTTAAATTCCCTGTCCTCTGGGTCCGTCGTAGATGAAGCGCAGCGCCAGGGGGCGCCCCGCAATGGCGCCGCCGAGGGCCGGCGTCACCTTGATCGGTGTGCAACGGGCGATCGCATCGAGCGTCGCCCGCACCAGGATGTCGCGGGCCCTCGTGTCGCCCGGCGTCTTGGCGAAGGTGATCTGCGGCGTGCCGATCACCGAGCCGTCCCGGCGCAGCGACAGGCGCGCCGTGATCTCCGCCCGCTCGAACCGCCCCAGGCCCTCCGGCACCTTCCAGCAGGCGGCCAGCGCCGGATAGAGGGCCTTCAGCGTGTCCGCCGGAGGCTGGTCCGCCTCGCTCGCCCGCAGCGGCACATGCTGCGTACCCCGCAAGGTCTGCGGCAGGGTCCGCCCGGGTTCAATGCCCTCGAACGCATCCGCCCCGCCCGGCCGGAGCAGGGCAGCCAGGACCGCGGCGGCGCAGGCCGCGCCGCGCCAGATCCCCAGGGCCGCTATTGGCCACCTCCGGCCAGCGTCATCTTCACGATCTTATCGGGGTTCTGCACGGCGCCGTTATCGGCCTTCGAGCCCTTCTTGATCTTGTCGACCACATCCATGCCGGAGGTGACGACGCCGACCACGGTGTAGTTGTTGTTCAGGAACTCCGCATCGCCGATGCAGATGAAGAACTGCGAGTTGGCCGAGTTCGGATCGCCCGAGCGGGCCATGCCGACCGTGCCGCGCTTGAACGGGGCGGAGGAGAATTCCTTGGGGATGTTGGGCAGGCTGGAGCCGCCGGTGCCGTTGCCCTTCGGGTCGCCGGTCTGGACCATGAAGCCGTCGATCACGCGGTGGAACTTCAGGCCGTCATAGAAGCCCTGGGAGACCAGCGTCTTGATCTGCTTGACGTGCTTCGGGGCAATCTCCGGGCGCAGCTCGATGGTGACCCGTCCGTCCTTGGTGTCGAGATAGACCGTGTTCTCGCCGGCCCATGCGGGGGCCGAGACGGAGAGGGCGGCCGAGAAGGCGGCACCGAGGGCGAGGCCGAAGACGGCGTGGCGGCGATTCATGCGGTGTTGGACTCCGTCGATGGGGTCAGGGTTTTGCGAAGCGGGCCGAGAGACGCGCCGCGACGACCGGCGGCACGAAGGGCGAGACATCCCCGCCCATGGCCGCGATCTGGCGGACGAGTGTCGCGGTGATCGGCCGCACGCCGGTGGAGGCGGGCAGGAACACGGTCTGGACCTCGGGGGCCATCGCGCCGTTCATGCCGGCGAGCTGCATCTCGTAATCGAGATCGGTGCCGTCGCGCAGGCCGCGGATGAACAGGCTGGCGCCGCAGCGCCGGGCGGCCGAAACGGCGAGGTCGTCGAAGGTGACGACGTCGAGAGCAGCGCCCTCCGCCGCCGCGAGCGGTCCGCAGGTCTCGCTCAGCAGGGCCGCGCGCTCCTCGGCCGAGAACAGCGGGGCCTTGCCCGGATGCACGCCGATGGCCAGGACCAGCCGCGGCACGAGGCGGCAGGCCTGCCGCACCACGTCGAGGTGGCCGTTCGTCACCGGATCGAAGGAGCCGGCATAGAGGGCGGTGCGGATCGTCACGGGAACGGCCCTAGAGCATTTTTCCCGCGAACGGAACCGCCACCGACGGAAACGGGCGCCACGACGGGCGCCCGCTCACGGCCGTTCGGCCGCGCCTCGAAGGATCGGACCGGACAGCAACGCCCGGCCAACCTTCTGCTCTCAATAGGAACCGAACTTGAAGTTCAGGCCGGCGCGGGCGATGGCGCCCTCCGTCCGGTACGTGACGTTGTAGCCGACTCCGGGCCCGCCCGTGGTGCCGACGAACAGCGTGCGGCTGCCGAGATCGTAGCGCAGATACTCGCCCTTGAGGGTCACGGCGCTCGAGTTGAAGACGTTCAGGAACGAGTCGGTCGGCAGCGCGTACTCGATGCCGCCGCCATAGGCGTAGCCGGTCTCGACGCCGGAACGGGCGCCGGCATAGGTGACCGGAGCACCGGTCTGGAAGGTCACGCTCTGCGAGACCGTGCCGTAGGCGAAGCCGCCGGTGCCGTAGACCAGCACGCGGTCGAAGGCGTAGCCGATGCGGCCGCGCAGGGTGCCGAGGAAGTCGAGATCGGCGCGGTAGACGTTGGTCAGCACGTTCGGGTTGAAGGCCGGGCGGAAGATCGTCTCGGCGCGGCTGCGCTGCAGGTCCATGTATTGCGCGTCCGCCTCGACGCCGACGACGAGGCCGGTGCCCGGCGTGAGCTGGAAGTTGTAGCCACCCTGACCGCCGACGCTGAAGCCATCCTGCGGCAGGCCGACCGCCGGACGGCGCAGGTCGTTGACGACATTGGCCTGGAGCGCGCCGATGCCGGTCGTGCGCAGGGTGTCGCCCTCGGTATAGGCATAGCCCGCATTGATACCGAGATAGGCGCCGGTCCAGGCGAAGACCGGAATCGGCGTGAAGACCGGCGGCTCGGCCCGGCGCGGCAGGTCGGCGGCCAGCGCCGTTCCCGAGAGGAGGGCGGCCGCGAGACCGGCGAGGATCAGGGAGTTGCGCAAGGCTCAAACCCAAATATTTGAGGAAGTTTGAGCGTTGGTACCAACAGATGGGCGGCAAATATATGGTATTATAGCAACATTGAGGTCAATCAGAGATTCTCCGAAAGCACGATTTCGAATTCGATTTAATCCGATTTGTTTTTAAAAATTGGAACTGGCAATAGTCACATTTGCGACAACGAGATTTGACTCGCCGGTCAGGCATTCAACCGATCATACAGATCGGTCCAATTCGGGTTCATCGCTTCGATCAGGGCGATCTTTCAGGCGCGGCGCCATTTCTTGAGAGATTTCTCGCGGGCGATGGCTTCGTCGATGCGATCATGAACCTTGTACCAGACAAGGCGATTGACGCCGTAGCGCTCCGTGAAACCGGGCACGGCTTTCGTTTGATGCTCCCAGATGCGCCGACTCAGATCCCTCGTGACACCGAGATAGAGCGCACCATCCCGCTTGGCATTCCAAGAGATAGACGGCGCAGATCACCTCATCTCCCCGTCATTCCGGGGCCGCGGAGCGGAGCCCGGACCCCACCCGTGATGCGGGGCCGCCCTCTGGCGCGAGGCCAGTCGTGGATTTCCGGGTTCGCTTGTCGGCGCCCCGGAATGACGGGGCGCCGGGTCAGTCCATCCGTCAGACGACCTCGTCGCCGTTCTCTTCCTCGCCCTCGATATGCTCCACCGAGACGACGCGCTCGGCCTTGTCGGTGTTGAACACCGTCACGCCCTGCGAGGCGCGGCCGACGATGCGGATGTCGTCCACCGGCACGCGGATGAGCTGGCCGGCATTGGTGACCAGCATGATCTGATCCGAGGCCTCCACCGGGAAGGACGCGACGAGGTGGCCGTTGCGGGCATTGACCCGCATCGCCGTGATGCCTTTGCCGCCCCGGCCCGAGGTCCGGTACTCGTAGGACGACGAGCGCTTGCCGAAGCCCCGCTCGGAGAGCGTCAGCACGAATTGCTCGGCGGCGCTCATCTCATTGTAGCGTTCGAGCGTGATCGCGGCCTCGGCCGAAACTTCCTCGGCCTCCGCCGCATCGCCTTCGGCCTCGCCATCGCCGATCACCGCGCGGCGCATCTTCAGATAGCCCGCCCGCTCCTCCGGCGTCGCGTCGAAGGCGTTGAGGATCGCCATCGAGATCACCCGGTCCTCGGCGCCGAGCGAGATGCCGCGCACGCCGGTCGAGTCGCGGCCCTTGAACACGCGCACATCCTCGACGGGGAAGCGGATGCACTGGCCGAGCGCCGTGGTCAGCAGCACGTTCTGGTCGGGCCGGCAGATCTCGACATGGACGATGTGATCGCCCGGATCGAGCTTCATCGCAATCTTGCCGTTGCGGTTCACCGTGGTGAAGTCCGACAGCTTGTTGCGGCGGACATTGCCGGAGGCGGTCGCAAACATCACGTCGAGCGTCTCCCAGGACGCCTCGTCCTCGGGCAGCGGCATGATGGTCGAGATGCGCTCGCCCTCGTTCTGCAGGTGCAGGATGTTGACCAGCGCCTTGCCCCGGGCGTTCGGCGCGGCGATCGGCAGACGCCAGACCTTCTCCTTGTAGGCCTGCCCCTGGTCGGAGAAGAACAGCACCGGCGTGTGGGTCGAGGCCACGAACAGGCGGGTGACGAAATCCTCGTCGCGGGTCGCCATGCCGGCCCGGCCCTTGCCGCCGCGCTTCTGCGCCCGGTAGGTCGAGAGAGGCACGCGCTTGACGTAGCCGGCATGGGACACGGTGACGACCATGTCCTCGCGGGCGATCAGATCCTCGTCCTCGACGCTGAAATCGGAATCGATGATCTCGGTCTTGCGCGGGGTGGCGAAGAGCTCGCGCACCTCGGCCAGCTCGCTCTTGACGATGGCCTGGATGCGGGCCCGCGAGCGCAGGATGTCGAGATAATCGGCGATCTCGTCGGCGAGCTTCTTCAGCTCGTCGCCGATCTCGTCGCGGCCGAGGGCGGTGAGGCGCTGCAGGCGCAGGTCGAGGATGGCGCGGGCCTGGGTCTCGGACAGGCGGTAGGTGCCGTCATCGGCGACCCGGTGGCGCGGATCGTCCACCAGCGCGATCAGCGGGGCGATGTCGTGCGCCGGCCAGTCGCGGGCCATCAGCGCCTCGCGGGCGGTGTTCGGGTCCGGCGAGGTGCGGATCAGGCGGATCACCTCGTCGATATTGGCGACCGCGATGGCGAGGCCGCACAACACGTGGGCGCGCTCGCGCGCCTTGTTCAGCAGGAACTTGGTGCGCCGGGAGACGACCTCCTCGCGGAAATCGTTGAAGGCCTGGAGCAGGTCCTTCAGGTTCATCAGCTCGGGGCGCCCGCCGTTGAGCGCCACCATGTTGGCGCCGAACGAGGTCTGGAGCGGGGTGTAGCGGTAGAGCTGGTTCAGCACCACGTCGGCGATGGCGTCGCGCTTCAGCTCGACCACGATGCGCATGCCATCGCGGTCGGACTCGTCGCGCAGATCCGAGATGCCTTCGAGCCGCTTCTCCTTCACCAGCTCGGCGATCTTCTCGATCAGCGTCGCCTTGTTCACCTGATACGGGATCTCGGTGAAGATCAGCGCCTCGCGCTCCTTGCGCAGCTCCTCCACATGCGAGCGGGCGCGCATGATGATCGAGCCGCGGCCGGTATTGTAGGCCTGCCTTGTGCCGGCCCGGCCGAGGATCAGACCGCCTGTCGGGAAGTCGGGGCCGGGAACGATCTCGTTGAGCGCCTCGATGGTCAGGCTCGGATCGTCGATCAGGGCAACGCAGGCATCCACCAGTTCGCCGAGATTGTGCGGCGGGATGTTGGTGGCCATGCCGACCGCGATGCCGCCGGCACCGTTGACCAGCAGGTTCGGGAAGCGCGCCGGAAGAACCTTCGGCTCCTCGCGGGAATCGTCGTAGTTGGGTCCGAAATCGACGGTGTTCTTGTCGATGTCGGTCAGCAGCGCCACCGCCGGCTTGGCGAGGCGCGACTCGGTGTAGCGCATGGCGGCCGGCGGATCGCCGTCGACCGAGCCGAAATTGCCCTGCCCGTCGATGAGCATCAGGCGCATGGAGAAATCCTGCGCCATCCGCACCAAGGCGTCGTAGATCGATTGGTCGCCGTGCGGGTGGTAGAGACCGATCACGTCACCGACGATGCGGGCCGACTTGACGTATTTGCGCTCCGGCAGGTGGCCGGATTCGAAGGCCGAGTAGAGGATGCGCCGATGCACCGGCTTGAGGCCGTCGCGCGCATCGGGCAGCGCGCGGCTCACGATCACGCTCATCGCGTAATCGAGATAGGACCGGCGCATCTCGTCGGTGATGGAGACGGGCTTGATGTCCGTGGCGGGCGGGGGCGTGCCGGCGCCGGGTGCGTCCTTGTCGTCTGCCAACGTCGCTCTCTCGATTGTCTGTTCGTTCCGAAGGGATTTCAGAGATCCCGAGGATCCCCGCTCCCAGCCGTGCCCTCATCCTGAGGTGCCCGCGGAACGCGGGCCTCGAAGGATCCTCCAGGTCGCACGCGATCCCTGGAGGATCCTTCGAGGCCTCCGCTGACGCTCCGGCACCTCAGGATGAGGGGTGAGGATGGGACAGGCCGTGGCCGACCAAAGGCCGTCGTTTCAGTTACTTAAATATGAATTCCGGGCCTCCGGCACAACATCCGAAGCCGGGTGCGCGGCGCTTTGCCAACGCCTCAGGGGGCCCGTGCCAGCAGCGCCTCGGCGGCGGCGAGATCCTCCGGCGCGTTGAGGTTGAGGAAGGGATCGACCGGCTCGACCGGCCAGGAGGCGACGGCCGCCCCGTGCCGCTCGATGAAGCCGCCGACCCGGCGCTCGCCTCGGCCGAGCCAGTGCCGCAGATCGTCGCGAAGGCCGACCGGCCAGAGCGCGCTGGTGAAGTGGCGCCGCTCGGCGGACGCCGCGAGGGCGATCGACCTGCCCTCCGTCACGGCGGCGGAGACCAGCCGCGCCACGTAGTCATGCGGCAGGAACGGTGCATCGCCGGGCACGCTGACGAGATGGGTCACGCCCGGTCGGGCGGAGGCCGCTTCGAGTCCGGCCAGGATGCCGGCGAGCGGACCGGGATGGTCGGTAACGGTGTCGGGCAGGACGGGGCCGGAAAAGACGTCACGGAAGCGCGTGGGATCGCCGTTGGCGCTGAGCGCCAGCCCGGCCGGGCATTGCGGCCCGAACCGCTCGGCGACGCGTTCGAGCAGGGTGCGGCCGGCGAGGACGCGCAGGGGCTTGTCGCCCCCGCCCATCCGCCGCGACAGCCCTCCGGCCAGGATCAGCCCGAGGACTGGGGCCACCGTCACTCGATGACGATCCGGGGCGCCGCCCGGCCGGCGGGCGCGCCGGTGAGGGTGCCCCAGAGTTTCTGCGCGATCTCGCGATAGACCTTGGCCTGCGGCCCATCCGGATCGGTCGCCACCACCGGGCGGCCGGCATCCGAGGTCTCGCGGATCGCCATGGTCAGCGGGATCTCGCCGAGGAAGGGAACCTCGAGCCGCTCGGCCTCGTGGCGGGCGCCGCCATGGCCGAAGATCGCGGAAGCGTGGCCGCAATTCGGGCAGATGAAGGTCGCCATGTTCTCGATCACGCCCAGGATCGGCACCGAGACCTTGCGGAACATGGTCACGCCGCGGCGCGCGTCGATCAGGGCCAGATCCTGCGGCGTCGAGACGATCACCGCGCCCGAGAGCGGGGTGGCCTGGGCCATGGTGAGCTGGGCATCGCCGGTGCCGGGGGGCATGTCGACCACGAGCACGTCGAGTTCGCCCCAGGCCACGTCGCGCAGCATCTGGGTGATCGCCGACTGCACCATCGGCCCGCGCCAGATCATCGCCGATTCCGGCTCGATCAGGAAACCGATCGACATCGCCTTCAGCCCGTAGGCCTGCATCGGCTCCAGCACCTTGCCCTCGATCACCCGCGGCTTGCCGGAGAGGCCCAGGAGCTTGGGCACCGAGGGGCCGTAGATATCGGCATCGAGCAGGCCGACCCGCAGGCCCTGCGCGCTCAGGCCGAGGGCGAGGTTGCAGGCGGTGGTGGACTTGCCGACGCCGCCCTTGCCCGAGGCCACGGCCACGATGTGGCGCACGCCCGGCAGGGCATTGCCCTGGCGCGGCGGGGGAGCACCGGCGGGAGCGCCACCCGCTGAGCGCGGCGCGGCGCTCGGATTCGGCGCGCCCTGCGCCCGCTCCGAGGTGAGGCTGACCAGCACGCTCGACACGCCGGGCAGGGCGAGCACCCGCCCCTCCGCCTCGCGGCGGACCGGCTCGAAAAGTTCGGCCTCGCTCGGATCGATCAGGATCGAGAACATCACCCGGTTGCCCGAATCGATCACGACCTGAGACAACCGCCCGGAGCCAGGCAGGGGAGTGCCGCCACGGTCCACCGTGACGCTCGACAGCGCCTTCAGCACGTCGTCGCGGGTGATCGCCAAAACTTGAACTCCCTCAGGCGCCGGGGCGGGACAGGTCCGCTTTCGTTCATCTAACCGCCCTTACGGGAAACGCCAGCCCGGGGCTGTCGATCCACTCAGCGCCGCATTCCGGGCGGGACGGCGATCAGGTGGCATTCCTCCATCGGCCCGCGCACGGTCGTGCCGTCGCCGCGCCGGTAGACGCCGCGCCGAAGAGGCCGGCAGCCGAGGGGACCGCGCAGCCGCTTCACCCGCTCGATATGGACACTGCCGTAGCGACGATTGGAGAAATCGTGTCCGCCGATGCGGACACCGGGTCCGTAGCGCACCTCCGCCGTCACGGGGCCGAGCCCTGCGAAGAGGAGTACCGCGATCCACGCAACCCTGTGCCCCATCCCGGCCCCTGTCGCTCCGCTGTCCCCACCGCTTCGGAACGCGGCCCTGAACCAAGATCGGCTTCGCTCGTTGTCGAGGCAATCGCCGGGACGCTGAGCGAACGGTCCCGGCTACGCCATTGTCGATACGTCGGAGAATTCCATGCACCAGGGCAACCATCGCGACCACGAGGGCGCGAAGAAGCTCTTCGAGCTGACCAAGGACGTCAAGGTCGCGATGCTGACCACCGCCGATCAGGACGGCACGCTCAACAGCCGCCCGATGTGGAACAACGAGATCGACGAGAACGGCGACATCTGGTTCTTCACCAAGCTGCACAGCCCGAAGACCGCCGAGATCGGCCGCGACAACCAAGTCAACCTCGCCTATTCGGACCCGTCGAGCCAGACCTACGTCTCGATCGCGGGCAAGGCCGAGGTGATCCGCGATCAGGCGCTCATCGACGAGAAGTGGAAGGAGAGCCTCAAGACCTGGTTCCCCAACGGCAAGAACGATCCCGAGGTCGGCCTGATCCGCATCCATCCGCAGCAGGGCGAGTACTGGGACAGCCCGTCGAGCACGATGGTTCACCTCTACGGCTACGTGAAGGCTTCGCTGACCGGTGAGAGCCCGAAGACCGAGACCAAGAAGGTCAATCTGGCCTGATTCCTTCGGGCTCGGCCCGCTCGTCCTTCGAACCCTTTCAGCGGCGCTCCCGTCACCCGGTGACGGGAGCGTTGTCTTGTGGCGGGATCCGGCCGGCCGGCGTTGATCGCCGCCGCAATCCGTCCCAAGCTCGGGCATTCTCCCAAAGACGGATGGCCCATGATCGACCTCGCGAAGCGGGTCTACGACCATAACTTCCGCATCGACCCGATCGTGCGCTCGCTGCTCGATACGGATTTCTACAAGCTGCTGATGGCGCAGATGATTCTCCGCCGTCACCGCGATGTGGGGGTCAGCTTCGCGATCCAGAACCGCACCAAGAGCGTGCGGGTTGCCGACGAGATCGATCTCGGAGAGTTGCGAGAGCAGCTCGACCACGCCCGCACCATCCGCCTGAGCCGGGGCGAATCCACCTGGCTCCGGGGCAACACCTTCTACGGCAAGCGCCAGATCCTCTCCTCGGAATTCATGGCCTGGTTCGAGGAGTTCCGCCTGCCGGATTACGAGCTGGAGGTCCGCGACGGTCAGGTGGCGCTCACCTTCCACGGCCCCTGGATCGAGACGACGATGTGGGAGGTGCCGGCCCTGGCGATCCTCAACGAATTGCGCTCCCGCGCCGTCCTGCGCGATCTCGGCAAGTTCGAGTTGCAGGTGCTCTACGCCCGGGCGATGACGCGGGTGTGGGAGAAGATCGAGCGGCTGAAACGCCTGCCCGACCTCTCCATCGCCGATTTCGGCACCCGCCGGCGCCACGGCTTCCTGTGGCAGGATTGGTGCGTACAGGCGATGAGCGAGGGCCTGGGCGAGAGGGCGTTCCTCGGCACCTCCAATTGCCTGATCGCGATGCGGCGGGAGGTCGAGGCGGTGGGCACCAATGCCCACGAATTGCCGATGGTCTATGCCGCTCTGGCCGGAGACGACGACGCGGCCCTCGCCCAGGCGCCCTACGCGGTGCTCGCGGATTGGCAGCAGGACTATGCCGGCAACCTGCTGGTGGCCCTGCCCGACACCTATGGCACCACCGGCTTCCTCGCCCACGCCCCCGATTGGCTGACCGCCTGGACCGGCATCCGGATCGATTCGAAGGAGCCGATCGAGGGCGGCGAGGAGGCGCTCGCCTTCTGGCGTTCCCGGGGCTGCGACCCGCGCGAAAAACTGGCGATCTTCTCCGACGGGCTCGACATCGACGACATCGAGCGCATCCACGCCCGGTTCCACGGCCGCATGCGGATCGGCTACGGCTGGGGCACCCGCCTGACCAACGACTTCCGGGGTCTCGTTCCGGAGAGGCGGCTCGACCCGATCTCGGTCGTCTGCAAGGTCACCGAGGCGGCGGGACGCCCGACGGTGAAGATCTCCGACAATCCGAGCAAGGCGCAGGGGCCGGAGGCGGAGGTGGAGCGTTACAAGCGGGTGTTCGGCGTGGGCGAGCAGGCCGCCCTGCCGGTGGCGGTGTGAGGGCCGGGGGATGAGCGCGCGCCGCATCGACCTCAACGCCGATCTCGGCGAGGGCTTCGGGCCCTGGCGCATGGGCGACGACGCCGCGCTCCTCGACATCGTCACCTCGGCCAATGTCGCCTGCGGCTTCCACGCGGGCGATCCCGATATCATGGTCGAGACCGCCGCCGCCGCGCTGGCGCGGGGGGTGGCCATCGGCGCCCATCCCGGCTTCCACGACCTGCGCGGCTTCGGCCGCAACCGGATCGAGGAGTGTCCCCGGAGGCTCGAGCGCGACATCGCCTACCAGATCGGCGCACTCCAGGCCTGCGCCGCCCTGGCGGGGGCGCGCGTCACCCACGTCAAGGCGCATGGCGCGCTGGCCAACCTCTCGAACGAGGACGAGACCGTCGCCGCGGCCCTGGCGCGGGCCGTGGCCGGCGTCGACCGCCGGCTGGCCCTCGTGGTGATGCCGGGGCTCGCCGCCGAACGCGCCGGTGAACGCGCCGGCCTCCCTCTGGTGCGGGAGATCTATGCCGACCGCGCCTATGCCGAGGACGGCACCCTCGCGCCCCGGTCGGGCCCCGGCGCCGTGATCCACGACGCGGACGAGGCCGCCGAGCGCGTCGCCCGCATGGTCGGGGAGGAAGCGGTGTTCACGGTGGGCGGACGCCGCATCCCGGTGGCGATCGAGACGGTCTGCGTCCACGGCGACAACCCGGCGGCCCTCGCCATGGCCCGGGCGGTGCGGGCGAGGCTGGAGCGGGCCGGCCTCTCGCTGCGCCCCTTCGCCGGGCAGGGCGCCGAGCCGGAGCGCTAGAAACCGGACGCCACGGCAAAGGTCGAGGGATCGAATTCGACCCGCTCACGGTTTCTTGAGCGTCGGTGCCTCCGGGCACCGGCCCGCAGCGTGGCGTAGAGGGAAGCCCGGCCCGAGATGAAGCACATGTCACCCGGTGAAGGGCTCATGGTGCCGCCGCGCCCGACGCGCGTCCCCGCCGCCGAGACGCCGCGCGGTCCGCTCGCCTCCTCCCTGATCGTGTTCGCGATCATCGTGGCGGGCCTCTATCTCGGCCGCGAGGTGCTCATCCCCATCGCCATCGCGGTGCTGCTGTCCTTCGTGCTCGGCCCGCTCGTGAATTTCCTGAGGCGGCTCCGGCTCGGACGGCTCGTCGCCGTAATGGTCTCGGTGCTGTTCGCCGCAGGCATCATCGCCGCCCTGTCCACCGTGATCGGCGTTCAGGTCGCCGAACTGGCCCAGGACGTGCCCCGCTACCAGCGCACCATCGAGCGCAAGATCGAGGGCCTGCGCACCGGCACCCTCGGCCAGACCATGGACTACATCGCCAACATCAACCGGGCGATCCACCAATCCGGCAACGAGGAGAAGGAGAACGCCGAACGGGCCAAGCGCGAGCAGGCCGCCCGCGACAGCGCCCGCAAGACGGAGCCCGAGCCGCCCAAGCCGATCCTGGTGCAGGTGGAGGAACGGCGCCCGAGCCCGCTCGAACTCGCCACGGCCGTGCTCTCCCCCGTGGCCCAGCCGCTCGCCACCACCGGCATCGTGCTGGTGGTGCTGCTGTTCATCCTGATGCAGCGCGAGGACCTGCGCGACCGCCTGATCCGGCTGGCCGGCTCCAGCGACCTCCATCGCACCACGGTGGCGATGGACGACGCGGCGGGGCGCCTGTCCCGCTACTTCCTCGGCCAGCTCGCCCTCAACTCGGCCTTCGGCATCGTCATCGGTGTCGGGCTCTGGATCATCGGCGTGCCGAGCCCGGTCCTGTGGGGCATCTTCGCCCTGCTGATGCGCTTCATCCCCTATATCGGCGCCTTCCTCTCGGCGGTGCTGCCCATCGCCCTGGCGGCGGCGGTCGATCCGGGCTGGAGCATGGTGGTGGCGACCTTCCTGCTGTTCGCCCTCGTCGAGCCCATCGTCGGCCAGATCATCGAGCCGCTGGTCTACGGCCACTCCACCGGCCTCTCCCCCTTCTCGGTGCTGGTCTCGGCCCTGTTCTGGACCTGGCTGTGGGGGCCGGTCGGGCTGCTGCTCTCGACGCCGCTGACGGTCTGCCTCGTGGTGCTCGGCCGCCATGTCGACCGGCTCGAATTCCTGGACGTGCTGTTCAGCAACCGCCCGGCCCTCACCCCGGTGGAGAATTTCTACCAGCGCATGCTGGCCGACGATCCCGACGAGGCGCAGGAACATGCCGACCTGATCCTGCGGGAATGCTCGCTCTCGGCCTATTACGACGACGTGGTGCTCAAGGGTCTCGAACTCGCCGCCCGCGACGCCGCCCGCGGCGTGCTGACCCCCAGCCAGAAGGACGAGATCCGCGCCTCGATCACCGCCCTGGTGGAGGATCTGGAGGATCGCGAGGACGGCCTGCCCGAGCCGTCCGCCAAATCCGCCCCTGCGGTCCCAGAGGGATCGGAAGGGGAGAGCGCCTGCAAGAACGAGCCGATTCCCGATCCCGACCCCGACGACCTGCCCGAGGCCTGGCGCCGGGACGGGGCGGTGGTCCTCGTCTCCGGCCGCGGCTTCCTCGACGGGGCCGCGACGGCCATCGCCGACCAGCTGTTGCGCAAGCGCGGCTTCGGCACGCGGCAGGTGCCCTTTGCCGAGGTGGCCCGTGCCCGGATCGGTGACTGGAATCCCGGCCCGGCCCAGGCCGTCTGCGTGATCTCCCTGGCCCTGGCCGGCGAGCCCACCCATCTGCGCCGCCTCGTCTCACGCCTGCGCCAGAAGCTCGACACCGCCCCCATCGTCGCCGGCCTGTGGCGCTTCGACGACCCGGTGCTCTCCGACGACGCCCTGCGCGCCAAGCTCGGGGCGGACGATCACGTCACCTCCCTGCGCGACCTGATCGAGACGATCCTCGCCATGGCCCGCCTCGGCGGCCCCGAGGAGCGGAAGCGCCAGGACACCGCCACCCCGCCACGTCAGGCGCTGCCCGAGCCGGCTTGAGCGGAAGTCAGCGACAAAGCCCGCGGCCAGGCTTGACGCCGGGGCTTCCCGGCGGCTTCGTTCGAGGCGTCAACGGGAGGCTGCCCCTCGATGAGCGTCGTCGATCTCGCCCGGTTCATGGAAGACCTCGCCACCCAGTCCGGAGCGGCGATCCTGCCCTTCTTCCGGGCGCATTTCGGCCTGGACGACAAATCCCACGGCACCGGCCGTGCCTTCGACCCCGTCACCGAGGCCGATCGCGCCGCCGAGGCGGTGATGCGGCGGATGATCAAGGACCAGCTGCCGAGTCACGGCATCCTGGGCGAGGAGTTCGGATCGGAGCGGGCCGATGCGGAATGCGTCTGGGTGCTCGATCCCATCGACGGCACCCGTGCCTTCATCAGCGGCCTGCCGACCTGGGGCACCCTGATCGGGCTGACCCATAACGGCGTGGCGGTGCGCGGCCTGATGCACCAGCCCTATCTCGGGGAACGCTTCCTCGGCGACGGCAAGACGGCGAGCATCCGCAACGCCAAGGGCGAGCGCCGCCTGCACAGCCGCCGCTGCGACAGCCTGAAGGATGCCATCCTCGCCACCACCGATCCGCGCCTGTTCGCGGAAGGGGAGGAGGCCGAACGCTTCCGGGCGGTGGAGGACCATGTGAAGATGTCGCGCTACGGCGCCGATTGCTACGCCTATTGCATGCTGGCGGCGGGCCAGATCGACCTCGTGGTCGAGGCCGGCCTCAAGCCCTACGACATCGTCGCGCTGATCCCCATCGTCGAGGGCGCCGGCGGCGTGGTCACCGCCTGGGATGGCGGCCCGGCCACCGGCGGCGGCCGGATCGTCGCGGCGGGGGACCGGCGCCTGCACGAGGCGGCGCTGAAGCGGCTCAACCCGTGAGGGCGTGAACCTTCTCGTCGGCGGCCTGATGGCCGTTGCCGGGAATGAAGGCGTCGAAGGCGGCCCAGAAATCGGCGCGGATCGCGTCGCACTCCGTCAAGATCTCGTGGCGGGCACCCGGCAGGACGATCAGGTGCCCGGTCTTGAGCCGGGCGGCGAAGCGCTCGGTGGCCGGCGTGCTGCACACCGGGTCCGCACCGGCCCCGACGATCAGGCAGGGCGTGCGGATCCGGCGGATCATGGCGGGATCGGCCAGCCGGCGCATCGCCCGGAAGGCGGAGGCGAGCCAGGCGATGCTCGGGTCGCCCACCGCCCCGGCGCCGACCTCGCGGGCGGCCGCCGCGTTGCGGGCGTAGCGCACCGGATCGGTCGAGAGGCGGTTGCCGGCGAAGGGCTTCGTGGCGATCGAGACCGCGCTGCCGAAGGGAATGTAGCAGCGCCCCAATCCCAGCCGGCGCAGGCTGCGCGACAGCAGCGCGGCGCCCGCCGGCCAGCGCACCATGCGGATCGCCAGCATCGGCGCGACCGTGACGAGGCGCCGGAACGGCAGCCAGCCCTCCGCCGAGCCGGTCAGCGCCACCGCTCCGCCCATGGAATGGGCGAGGCCGAAATACGGCTCAGGCATGTGCGGGACCAGCACGGTCTCGGTGATCGCCGTCAAATCGAGCCGGTAATCGTCGAAATGGCGGACATGGCCCTTATGGGCGTCGCGCACCTGCCGCCCGGACTCGCCCTGGCCGCGCCAGTCGAAGGCGACGACGCAGAAGCCGCGGGCGCGCAGGTCCGAGATCGTCTCGAAATACTTCTCGATGAACTCGGCCCGGCCCTGGAGCAGGCAGACCGTTCCCTTCACGCCGCGCGTCGTCGGCTGCCAGGTCGCAGCCCGCAGGGTGACTCCGTCCGCGGTCTCGACGGGGATGAGGCGGGCACCCGGCGGCACCGGGTTGCCGGGAGTGGGTCGCAGCGTCAGCACGGCCGGATCATCCCTGACATCTTTTTCGAAAACCTCACGCAAAATCCTCGCAAGACGGCCCTTGCGCGATTTTTCGGACCCACCAATATCACGGGAGCGCCGGCCGAGACGGAGGCGCGATGGTCCGGCCCCCGGGCGGACCCGAAGACTATGAACATGTTGCTTCTTCTGGAGGATATGTGATGCGTCAGTTCGATCTGGCTCCCCTGTACCGCTCCACCGTCGGCTTCGACCGCCTCTTCGCGGCCCTCGACGGTTTCGTGAGCGCCGAGACCGCCCCGACCTACCCGCCCTACAACATCGAACGCACGGGTGAGAACGTCTACCGCGTCACCGTCGCGGTCGCCGGCTTCACCGAGGCCGACCTGTCGATCGAGGTCAAGGAGAACGCCCTGACCATCAAGGGCGAGCGCAAGGCCGCCGAGGGCAAATCCGCCGAGGTGCTCTACCAGGGCATCGCCGCCCGCGCCTTCGAGCGCCGCTTCCAGCTCGCCGACCACGTCCAGGTGACCGGTGCCGCGCTGGAGAACGGCCTCCTCCATGTCGATCTCGTCCGCGAGGTCCCGGAGGCGAAGAAGCCGCGCCGCATCGAGATCGCCAGCGCCGCCCCGAGCCGGCCGGTGATCGAGGGTTCGGTCCAGCAGGCCGCGTAACCGCTCAGCCGCGAGGCTGTTCCCATGGGGGAGCGCCCCGGCCGCCATGGCCGGGGCGTTTTCATGTCCGCCGCTCAGAAATCCCCGAAGCGATCGCCGGGGCCGGGCTCGTAACAGGTGAAGCCGACGAAACAGCCCGGGGTGTCGCGGGTCGGCACGAAGGCACGCCGGCCGATCTCGGTGGCCTCGCAGAACGAGCGGTCGCGCACGAAGCGGTCGTAGGTCGGCCCGCCGGTGCCGAGCACCGCCGATCCCTGGCGCAGGACCACCGCCCGGGCCTGGGCGCAGGTGAGGTCCGGCGTGGAGGGGCGCTGCGCCGCGGCCGGCACGAGGCCGGCGGCGAGCAGGGCCGCTGCGGGAACGAGAACGCGGCGCATGGAGCGGGTCCGGGCTGTGGGAGGGCTCCTCCTCAACACCGCGGATCACGGATGTATCCCGTCGAGCTCCGGCAGCAGCACCACGCTTTCCTGCTCGTTCGGATCGGTGCGGGCGATGATCGCGGTGCAGGGCTCGGTGGGGCTCGGATTGTAGGGCAGGTGCGGCACGCCGGCCGGGATGTAGAGGTATTCGCCCGGCCGCAATTCGGCGTGATGCTCCAGCCGCTCCCCCCACCACATCCGGGACAGGCCGGAGAGGGCGTAGATCGCGGTCTCGTGGCCCTCGTGTTGTGGGCCTTGGCCCGTGCGCCCGGCGGGATCGTCACGATCTGCAGGTGGAGGCCCTTGGCTCCGACCGACTCCGCCGAGATGCCGGGCGCGTAGGACAGGCCCTGCCGGCCGGTGAAATCCGCGCCGGGGCCGACCACCCGGCAGATGCCTTCCGCTGCCGTCTCGCCCGCTTCCGGCATGGCGCTACAGATCCCCGAAGACGAGCTGTCCCTGCGGCGAGGCCGGGCGCTTCGCCAGGCGCAGCGCCTCCTTGCGGGCGGGCGGCCTCGGGCGTGGCTTCGGATCGGCGCGCATCCGGGCCTTCGCCTTGTCCCGCGCCACGGCCTCGGGGGCGTGGGGGTCGTCGTCGAGCCACTTGCCGCGCTTGATCACCTCGTTGACCCGGCCCTGGTTGACACCGACCTTGAAGGCGATCTCCTGCTGCGTCATGCCGGTGGAAGCGTGCAGCTCCAGGATCGCGCGGGCGAGGTCCGGCGTCATCTTCTGGCCGGTGATGCGCCGGGCGGGGCGCACGGTGCGGGTCTTCCGGTCACGTTCGCGCAGGCGCTCCAGCAGGGCGAGCGCCATATGCATGCCGTGCTCGCGCAGGGCCTCCTCGAATTCCTTCAGCGTCGCCATGGACGGCTCCTCGTCCCGGGGGCGGACATCGGCGGAGAAACGCTTCACCCATGCCTCAGGTTGCCGGCCAGGAGACGCGGAGGCGGCAGGGGGAGCAAGCGGCCGAACCGGCCCGTCCACCGCAAAAGCCGGGCAAAGGCCGGGAATGTCCTGCGCCGGAGCGGCGCAGGGACGCGGCATCCCCCGTGTTGGCAGGCGCTTCGCACGTCGGCTAAACCGCATCGGAGTGTCTCGCGCGGAACCAGCCAAGCCATGATCAGCCCCGTCCTCCCCGTCTCCCGCACCGAGGCGGTGCCGGGCGCGCCCGGCCTCGTCGAGGCCTTGGAGAGCGGATCGGTCCTCGTCTTCCGCGACCTCGACTTCCCCTTCGACGCCTTCGAGCAGCGCTTCGTCGAGCGCCCCTTCGCCGACGGCAAGGCCAAGAACGTCAGCATCCGCGGCGAGTCCGCCGAGTTGAGGGGCGCGGCCGGCAGCGAGGAGGAGCAGGCCCGCCTGCGCGCCCTGCTGGTGCGCTACCGGCGCTTCGCGGAGAGCCTGATCGAGACCTACCTGCCCGCCTATCGCGGCAAGGTTTCGCTCGCCGGCACCTCGTACCGTCCCTTCGACGTCGACAAGCGCAAGCTGAGCTGGCGGCGCGACGACACGCGCATGCATGTCGATGCCTTCCCCTCGAACCCAATCGGCGAGAAGCGCATCCTGCGCATCTTCCGCAACATCAACGCGGAGGGGCAGCCGCGGCACTGGCGGGTCGGCGAGGATTTCGGCTCGATGGCCGAGAAGTTCCTGCCCAAGCTCCCCGGCTATTCCGGCCTGTCGGCGAGCGTGCTGGCGGCGCTCAAGATCACCAAGGCCAAGCGCTCGGAATACGACCACCTGATGCTGCACCTCCACGACGCGCTCAAGCGCGACCTGGATTATCAGGCCAACGCCCCCCAGGCGGACGTGAACTTCCAGCCCGGAGAGACCTGGGTCACCTTCTCGGACCTCGTGATGCACGGCGCCATGGGCGGGCGCTACATGCTGGAACAGACCGCCTATCTCGCCGTCGCCGACCAGGCCGATCCCGAGACGAGCCCGCAGCGGATCCTGGCGCGGAAGCTCGGCCGGCCGCTCAGGCACTGAGCGCGGGCCGCTCCTCCGGGCTTCCGGTAAAATCCCGCCACAGCAGGATCAGCGCGGCCATCACCGCCGGGCCGACGAACAGGCCGAGCAGGCCGAAGGTCTCGACGCCGCCGAGGATGCCGAGCAGCACCCACAGGAAGGGCAGGCGGGTGGTGCCGCCGATCAGCACCGGGCGCACGAAATGGTCGGCGACGAAGGTGACGACGAACCCCGCCGCCACCACGATCGCAGCGGGAACCACCGCGCCGCCCGCCAGCAGCAGCACGGCGGCGAGGCCGAAGGCCAGCGGTGCGCCGAAGGGGATCATCGCCGCGACCGCGGTGATCGCCCCGAACAGCACCGGATGCGGCACGCCGGCGAGCGCGTAGACGATCCCGAGCAGAACGCCCTCACCGAGCCCGACCAGGACGAGCCCGTCGACGGTGCCGTGCACCGAGGCCACCATCTGGCGCGCCACCCGTTCGCCGCGCGGTCCGAACAGGCGATGGCTCGCCCGCAGCGCCTGCGCGATCACGGTGTCGCCCTCCCGGAACAGGAAGAACAGGGTCAGGAGGCAGAAGCCGAACAGCACCACCCGATGTACCAGCCCCGCCCCGAGGCTGCGGGTGAGATCGCGATTCGAGGCGGTGTTGAGCCGCTCGCTCAGCTCATGGGCGAGACCGGCATGGGCGAGATGGGCCTCCCACCACGCGCTCACGGCGGCCGAGCCGTAGGGCAGGTGGGCGACGACATCGGGCACCGGGATGCCGTTGCGCTCGGCCTCGCGGGCATAGGCCAGCAGATCGTGCGCCTCGCGGGAGGCCTCGACCGCCAGCAGCGCGATCGGCAGCAACAGAACGAACGCGACGAGGGCGGTGAACACCGCTGGCCACAGCACGTTGTGGCGGCCCGGCGGGAAGCGCCGCCGCGCCCGGGCGAAGAGCGGCCACAGGGCGATGGCGAGCACCAGCGCCCAGACCAGCGCCCGCAGGAAGCCGGACAGGATGTAGAGCCCGAGCCCCAGAAGCAGGGCCGCCAGCAGGGCGCGGAACAAGGCTTGGCCGCGGGAGGGTGCGGGTTCTGGTCTGTCGATGGGAGGCATCGCCGCATCCTTCCGGCTCCGCCGCTGCGGCGGCCGGGGCAACCTATGGCGATTGCCGCCGCGATCCAGGGGCAGGGCGCGGGTTCCCTTCCGACAACCGGCGGATCCCCTTCGATCGAGCGGATCCCGTATCAGGCGGCGGCGCGGTCGCGCCCCTCGGCCTTGGCGCGGTAGAGCGAGCGGTCGGCCCGCTCGATGGCGGCGGAAAGATCGGTGTCGCCGGGCTCGACCGCGGCGACACCGAGGCTGATCGTCCAGGCCGGCAGATCGGGCGTCAGACGGATCGCTTGGCGGATCTCGTCGGCGAGCCAGCACGCTTCGGCGAGGTTCTTGTCCGGCAACACCATCGCGAATTCGTCACCGCCGAGCCGCACGAGGAATGCACCGGGCTCGGGCAGGAGATCCCGGGCCACGGCGGCGAGGGCGGCGAGCACCCGGTCGCCGACGGCGTGACCGTGCCGGTCGTTGATGGCCTTGAAGTGATCCACGTCGAAGGCGATGACCGCCATACCCTGCCGGTGCGCGGCGCCATCGGTCCCGGCTTCCGGGCAATGGCCCCTGCCGCCCTGGCCGCGTCGGCGATACAGACGATCCAGCAGCCGCCGTTCGGGCCGCAGCACCACCAGCCGTGCGGCGATCACGCCCAGGCCGGCCCGGTTCCAGGCGCCGGTCAGGGGATCGCGCAGGGCCGCCTCGCGCAAACCGGCCTGTGCCCGCTCGCCCGGCATCGCGATGAGGCCGAGATTGAGCACTGCAAGCAGCAACTGGTCGGAGACCAGCGGGATCACCGCCGCCATGTTGACGGCGGCGCGGCCGAAAGCCTCGGCGAGGATCGCCGCGAGGAAGCCGGGGATATAAGCCAGCAGCGCCGCCCCGGCGATGCGCCGCCCGCGCGAAGGCTGGGGTGCCCGGCCGAAGACGAGAGTGCCGCCGACGATGGACATGGCCAGCGCACTGCCGCAGGTTCCGCCGATCCGGCACGGCGCGCTGTCCGGACCGTAGAGGAGCGCGGGCCCGGCATAGCCGACGCCTGAGAACAGGATCGGCAGTAGCAGCCAGGGACTGAACGGCGGAAGGCCGTCGAAGCGGCGCAGGCCGGTCAGGACCATGTGGGTGCTGACCGAGAGCAAGGCATACAGCACACCGTCCTGCAGCGGTGTGTGGGACGACAGGTGGTTGAAGGCGGGAATTGTCGCTGCGTAGATCAGCGAGCCGGCAGCCCAATGCAGGTAGTAGCCTTCCTCGCGCTGCCCGACCCAAAGGCAAACGAACACGCCGAAGAACGCCAAACTCGCGAGCATGCTGCACAGGCCTAGGGTCGGAATATGCGGCAGCGCGAGCATGGTTTCTCGAAAACTGATGTGCTGAATCGAGCTTGTCGGCAATTTGCATTTCAGATCTTAAGAAACCAACTTATGATCGGTGTCCATTCCTATTTCCGGTAGGACACAGCGCCTGTCCCGGAGCGGAGGCCGGGCCGTACCCGGTTCCGGCGGAGGGTTCGGAACGCTCGGCGCAGTCCCATCCACCAGGAACGAATTGCGAACAAAGGCTTGACCTGTTCTGCAGGCGGACGCACTGTTCATGGAACGTTCCAGACCGATTCGCCGGCTGCGGCCCGCGAGCAAGGCAGGAGGCTTCCATGTTCCAGATCGGCTTCGACGACGACTTGCGCGACCGGTCGGAAGCGCCTGCGCCGTCTGCGGCGGCGGATCGTGACTGGCACATCCTCGACGAAGGCCTCGAACATCGGGCGAGCGGTTACTTCATCGCCCGCGAGGAGATCGCCCATCGCCGGAGCGACGGGCTCTGGACTTGGCCGATGCAGCTCGCGGAGAAGGCATGGTGCGCGCCTCTGGCCTTCCGGCGGGTCTTCATGGCCGCGCTCGACCGCTACGGGATCGCGCCGGATCGGGATCTCACTCGCTCCTTCGCCCTCGGTTTCGGCATCCAGGATGCGGGACAGCGGCACAACGATCACTTCGTGGCGCTGGGCGAGCTGGTGCGCCCGCGCATGCCGGAGCGCAAGCGGGCCTCGGCCGGCGAGGGGCGTCGCACGGGCCGCGAGCGTCCGCGTCAAGGCGCCGAGACCCGCCTTCCGGCGCTCGATCTGAGCCGCTCTGCCGGTTGAGGCGGGGAGGTTCGCGCCCACCGCAGGCGATGCGCCGGGTCGCCGTCTCGAACAATCCCGCCAGGGCCGAGCAGAGGCCGCTCATTGGCTCCGGCCGTCGTAGAGCGCGTTCTTCTCGCTCTTCCGATCCGCGCCGCGCCGCGGAGTTCCGGGCTGGGCAGTCGCTCCATCGGGCCCAACGCCCGAGGTTGCCCGCGCTCCACCGCTTCGTGTAAGGGGTCGCGATCTTTTCAGACAGCGCCATCGGGAATCGACGGCGAAGCGGAGCTGCGGACCGGCTCGGGCGCCATGGGGGCGTGCCGCGCGAGGGGGTCGGCGACGCCGGACACGAAATCGAGAAAGCGGCCAGCCTTCTATGTCGAACGAGACCGCCACCTTCGACCGCGTCGCGGACATCATCGCCGAGACGGCGGATATCCCGCGGGACAAGATCACGCCCGAGAGCCACGCCATCGACGATCTCGGCATCGATTCGCTCGCCTTCCTCGACATCGCCTTCGCCGTCGACAAGGCCTTCGGGATCAAGCTGCCGCTGGAGCGGTGGACCCAGGAGGTCAACGAGGGCAAGGTGCCGGCCGAGCAGTATTTCGTGCTGAAGAACCTCTGCGCGCGCATCGATACGCTGGTGGCCGAGAAGGCCGCCAAGGCCTGACGCGGACAATCGGAAAGCGCCTACCGCGATGCGGCTCGAATATTTCGAGATGATCGATTCCGTGGTGCGGCTCGACCGCGCCGCCGGCCGTATCGAGGCCCGGGCCCTGGTGCCCGAGGCGAGCCCGGTCTTCGAGGGGCATTTCCCCGGCCACCCGCTGGTGCCGGGCGTGCTCCTCACCGAGACCATGGCCCAGGCCTCCGGCTACCTCGTGCTCGCCCATCTCGATTTCGCGCAGATGCCCTTCCTCATGGCCGTCGACAAGGCGCGCTTCCGCTCCTTCGTCGGCCCCGGCGCCGCCCTCGACATCGCGGCGAGCCTCGAACATGACGGTTCGGGCTACGCGGTGACGAAGGCGTCCATCCGCCACGAGGGCAAGGCGCTCTGCGATGCGGAGCTCCGGTTCCGCACCATGCCGTTCCCCGCGGGTCTCGACGCTCCGATGCGCGAGCGCGCCCGCCGCATCGGCCTGCTCGACGCAGCGCACCCGTGAGCTACCCGATGAATCGCGACGTCGTCGTTACCGGCATCGGCCTCGTGTCCTGTGCGGGCGAGGGGATCGCGGCGCATCTGGCCGCCTTCGCCTCCGCCGAGCCGCCGCGTACGGATGCGGAGACCTTCGCCCCCTATCCGGTGCACCCGGTCGCCCCGCTCACCCTCGACACGCAGATCCCCAAGAAATCCGATCAGCGGCAGATGGAGCCGTGGCAGAGGCTCGGTGTCTACGCCGCCGGCCTCGCCCTCGACTCCGCCGGGGTGAAGGAGGATGCGGCGTTCAAGTCGGCGCTTCAGCTGATCGTGGCGGCGGGCGGCGGCGAGCGCGACGTCGCCGTCGACGGGGCGATCCTCACCGGTCTGCGCGAGGCCGCCGATCCCGGCGCCTTCCTCAACGAGCGGCTCCTGAACGACCTGCGGCCGACCCTGTTCCTGGCCCAGCTCTCGAACCTGCTCGCGGGCAATATCAGCATCGTCCACGGCGTCACCGGCGCCTCGCGCACCTTCATGGGCGAGGAATCCGCCGGGGTCGACGCCCTGCGCATCGGCCATGCCCGGATCGCCTCGGGCCAAGTCGAGGCCATGATGGTCGGCGGCTCCTACAGTGCCGAGCGGCCCGATGTGATGGTCATCCACGAAATGGGCGGCTTCCTTCTCAAGCCCACCTACCGGCCGGTGCTGGAGCGGGAGGACGAGGACGGCGGCGGCTTCGTCCTGGGAAGCGCGGCGGCGTTTCTGGTGCTGGAGGCGGCCGAACATGCCGCCGCCCGCGGCGCCAAGGCCCTGGCCCGGCTGCTTCCCGTCGCCAACGACCGGGTCGCCCGCGCGCCGGGCAGCGTGACGGAAAGCCTGACGCGGCTGATCGACGAGGCGGGCATCGAGCGGCCGGACGTGGTGCTCTCCGGCGCCACCGGACTGTCCGATCTCGCCCGAGAGGAGATCGCCGGCATCCAGGCCCGCCTGCCCGGCACGGGCATCCGCGCCACCGGCGACATGATCGGCCACCCGATGGAAGTGGCGGCCCCGTTCGGGGCGGCCCTCGCGGCGGCCCTCTGCGCGGTGGGCTCGGCCGGCGAGGTGGCGGTCACCTCCGTCGGCCACCGCCGCGGCGAGGGCGTGATCCGCGTCGTGAAGGCCTGAACCGACCCGGCGGCCCGGCCGGCGCTTCGCGGGCCTGCCGGAACAGACAGTGCGGAAGCAAGAGACGCATCCGTCGTCCCGCCGTCTTCGCCCGCCGGACGCCTCGGAAAGGCGGCTCGCGGCGGGTTCCGGATCGCCGGATGCGCATGCGGAAGAAAGGTGATCTAAGGCTCCGATGCCCGACTCCCGTTCCTCGTCCACCCACGATGCCCAAGGGCGCCCGCTCGTCGCGGTGACGGGCATCGGCATCGTCACCTCCCTCGGCCGCGGCGCGACCGAGAACTGGGACGCGCTGACCGCCGGTCGCTCCGGCATCCGCGCGATCAGCCGCTTCCCCACCGAGGGCCTGCGCACCCGGATCGCCGGCACCGTCGACTTCCTCGACACCGACCCGCTGGTGGCCCCGCTCCTGTCCGAGCGCTTCGCCCGGGTGGCGGCCGAGGAGGCGGTGGCGCAATCGGGCATCGGCGCCGGATTTCCGGGCGGCCTGTTCGTGGCGGTGCCCCCGGTCGAGATGGAATGGCCGCAGCGCCAAGCCCTGGCCGAGGCCGCCGGCGAAGCCGGCGAGGTGACCTACGCGACCCTGCAGCGGGCCGCGGCGAGCCGTCGCTTCGATCCCTGGCACGACCTGTTCATCTTCGGCACGGTGGCCGACCGTCTGGCCGACCGGTTCGGCACCCGCGGCTCGCCGATCTCGCTCTCGACCGCCTGCTCATCGGGGGCGACGGCGATCCAGCTCGGCGTCGAGGCGATCCGCCGGGGCGAGATGGAGGCCGCGCTCTGCATCGGCACCGACGGCTCGGTGAACCCCGAATCGCTGATCCGGTTCTCGCTGCTCTCGGCCCTGTCGACCCAGAACGACCCGCCGGAGGGCGCTTCGAAGCCGTTCTCCAAGAACCGCGACGGCTTCGTGATGGGCGAGGGCGCCGCCGCCCTGGTGCTGGAGAGCGCGGAAGCGGCACGGGCGCGGGGGGCGACGATCCTCGGCTACGTGCTCGGCTGCGGCGAGAAGGGGGACGGTTTCCACCGCACCCGCTCCAGCCCGGACGGCGCCCCGGTGATCGCGGCGATGCGCGCGGCGCTCGACGATGCCGGCCTCGGACCGGAGGCCATCGATCACGTCAACGCCCACGGCACCTCCACGCCGGAAAACGACAAGATGGAGGCGCTGGGCTGCTCGGCGGTGTTCGGTGAGCGGATCGGTCAGCTGCCGATCTCGTCCAACAAGTCGATGATCGGCCATACCCTCACGGCGGCGGGCGCCATCGAGGCGGTAATCTCGCTCCTGACCATCCGGCACGGGCGCATCCCGCCCACCATCAACTACGCCATGCCCGATCCGGCCCTGCTCCTCGACGTGGTGTCCAGCGTCCGCGACATGCGCGTCTCGCGGGTGCTGTCGAACTCCTTCGGCTTCGGCGGCCAGAACACCTGCCTCGTCCTCGGAGACGAGCCGGCATGAGCACCGAAGCGGGTACGGAGCTGAACACGGCGCGGAAATCCGTCCTCGTCGTCGGCGGCGCCTCGGGGCTCGGCGCGGCGACCGTGCGCGCCCTGGCGGCGGCGGGGTACGACGTCACCTTCACCTATCGCTCGTCGTCCGACCGGGCGGAGGCGCTGGCCGCCGAACTGACCGGCGCGCATGGGCAGGGCCGCTTCGCAGCCCGCCCCCTCGACCTGTCGGACCGGACGGCCCTGGACGCCTTCTGCGATGAGATCGAGGGCGAGGGCTTCTACGGCTACGTCCACAATGCCGGCCAATCGGCGGATGCGCTCGCGGCCATGCTCGACCAGGATCGGGCGGAAGCGGCGATGCAGGTGAACTTCTGGTCGCTGACCCGCCTCTCCAAGGCGCTGGTGCGCGGCATGATCCGGGCACGGGAAGGCCGCATCGTCGCCATCGGCTCGGTGGCCGCGCTCCAGGCCAATGCCGGCAACGCCGCCTACGCGGCGACCAAGGGCGCGCTGATCGCCTATTGCCGCACGCTGGCCATCGAATCGGCCAAGCGCGGCGTCACCGTCAACGTGATCGCCCCCGGCTTCATCGATACCGAGATGATGGCCCCCTATGCCAGCCACCGTGCGGGCATCGAGCGCCAGATCCCGCTCGGACGCTTCGCCGCCCCGCAGGAGGTCGCGGCCATGGCCGCCTTCCTGATGGGCGAGGGGGGCGCCTACATCACCGGCACGGTGCTGCCGGTCGATGGCGGTCTCACCGCGATGATGGGCATCCACCGCCCCTGACCCGGCCCGCGAAGATGTCGCCGACGCGCCCCATTCTGGTTCTCGTCCTGATGCTCGCGGCGGGACTGCCCGCGCGGGGCGCCGAGACGTTCCGGGTCGGAGGCCTGCCGCGAGACGACAGCCTGACGATCCGCGAGGCCCCGGATGCGGCGGCGCCGGCCCTCGGGCAGATTCCGGCCGGGCGCAGAGTGCTCGGCTTCGGCTGCACCACCGACACTCCGAGCGGGCTGACATGGTGCCGGGTGAAGTTCGAGCGCGTTCTCGGCTGGGCGCGGCGGCGCTATCTCTCTCCCGAGTGAGGGCGCAGCGGGCTACGGTGCCGGCCGCCGCAGCGTCTCCGCCAGGATGGTGATGACGCGCCGCAGCTCGACCGGCTTCTGCAGCCGCTCCACATCGGAGAATTCCGCCGGGATCACACCCTCGTCGTAGCCGGTGACGAACACGAACGGGATGCCGTTCTCCCGCAGCAGGCCGGCGAGGGTGAAGGATGGCCCGTCGCCGAGATTGATGTCGACCAGGGCCGCCGTCGGCCTGACCTCCGCGAGGGCCTCGCGGGCCGCCTCCTCGCTCGGACAGGGGCCGACGACCTCCGCACCGGCGCTCTGGAGGGCCCGCGCCGTATCGGTGGCGAGGTAGTAATCGTCCTCGACCACGAGGATGCGGTAGCCGCTCAGGTCTGCCTGGCTCGTCATGTCGAGCACTCCTCCACAGACGGTCGCGCGCTGCGGAGCATCCGTTCCCAGGATGCTGGCGCGGTCGCGCAGGGGAAATTCCAGATGGCAGCGGACCCCGTCCGGCCCGATCTCCCACCGGCCCGTCCCGCTCAGCTCGTAAGGCAGCCGGCCCTCGATCAGTTCGCGGCCGAAGCCGCGTCGGGTGACGGGGACCGGATCGGACCCGCTGCTCTCCGCCCAATCGAAGCCCAGCCACGTTTCGTCCCTCTTGGCGAAGGTCCCCCAGCGCACCCGGACACATCCCTCCGGCACGGACAATGCTCCGTATTTGAGGGCATTGGTCGCCAGTTCGTGGACGGCGAGAGTGAGGATCTCCGCGGCCTTGGGCGGCAGCTCGATCTCCGGGCCGGACAGGTCGTACTGGTCCTCGCGCAGGGCCTGGGCGCTGACCTCGTCGTGCACGATGGTGGCGACCTTCACCCCGGCCCCGGCGGAGCGGGTCAGGAGGGCCTGAACGCGGGCCAGCGTCAAAAGCCGCCCCCCGACGAGGGAGGCATATTCGGCCACGGTTTCCGCGCGCTCGCCGGTCCGGGCGACGATCGACCGGGTGACCGCCATGATGTTGCGCACCCGGTGCTGCAACTCGGCCAGCAACACGGCCTGGTGCTCGATCAGGAGCTTGGCCTCGGTGGTGTCGGAGGAGAGGCCGCCGATGCGGCGTACCCGGCCCTGCTCGTCGCGCAGGGGGAAGAGCGTGCTGCGGATCCAGCGGAAGGCGCCGTCATTGGGGCGCATGATGCGGAACTCGTTCACCAGGGATTCGCCGGCCACCGCCCGGGTCAGGCTGTGCAGGGTCCGCTCGCGATCCTCCGGCACCATGAGGGCGCCCCAATGCCGGACCTCGCGCCCAACGAGGGCGCCGGCCTCGACGCCGTAGACCGGCAGAAGCGCCGGACTGACATACTCCACCGACAGGGTCCCCGCATCGCGGATCCAGAGGACATCCGAGGAAGCCTCGGCAAATTGCCGGAACCGTTCCTCGCTCTCGCGCAGGCGCAGCTCCGCCCGCTTGCTGCGCAGGGCGTGCCAGATCGCCGGGACCAGCGCCTCGGCCGCGGCCAGATCCTCCGGCCGGTAGCCGCCTTCGCGGTTGCCGAGCCCGATCATGCCCCGGACGGTCCCACCCTGCTTCAGGGGGACGCCGAGGAAGGCGCGGAGGGGGAGGTCGGCCGGCATCGCTGCGCGGCCGTCGGATGGCGCTACGGGATCGTTGACGATGAAGCCGCGGCCGTCGCGCGACATGCGCCCGTAGAGGCCCTGGATGGCGCGGCCCGGCATCGATCCGCCCGTGCCGTCGCCAGGCAGGAGCCCGGCGAATTGCGCCCGGCTCCGGTCGCTGAAGAACAGGCTGCCGAGGCACCCGGTGGCCTCGTCGATCTCGCCCAGGAAACTGACGGCGCTGCCCGTCAGGTCCTCGGCGACCTCGAGGGAGATGCGCGCCAGTTCCTCCTCCGACGAGACTCCCAGGGTCTCGCCGAAGACGACGTTGATGGCCTGGAGAACGGCGTTGTTGCGCCTCAGGCGGTCCTCGGCATCGTGGCGCTCGGTAACGTCGATCGACACGCCGACGAAACGGTTCTCGCCCAGCGGCCGCCCGGAATTGCTGAGCCAGCGATACTGGCCGTCAGCGCGCAAGAGCCGGGCCTCGCTGGTGAAGGGGCGCCGCTGCTCGTAGGCGGCGTTGTAGGCGGCGAGATAACCCTCGGCATCGTCCGGATGCAGGAAGTTTGCCCAGCCCATCCCTCCGACGGCGTCGAGCCCGGCACCGAAGAAATCGAGGTAGTGATCGTTGGCGAAGATCACGCCGGTGGAATCGACGTCCCAGATCAGCACCGGAGCGGCATCGGCCATCGTCCGCAGCCGCATGTCGGCCTCGCGGGCCGCCCGCTCCGCCCGCGCCCGCTCCATCGCCGCCCAGATGCGCTCGGCCGTCTCGCCGACGAGGGCGGCTTCCGCCTCGGTCCAGGCGCGCGGCGCGCCGCACATGACGCTGAAGGCGCCGACCAGCTCGCCATGCTTGATCAGAGGCACGCCGATCCAGGCCACGAAATCGTTCGCGAGCAGCAGAACCCGCCCCGCCTCGGGTATCTGCGGGGCCGTGGAAACATCCGGGACGACGACCGAAAGCCCCATCTTGTAGAGCGGAACGAGGTAAGCGATGAACGAAAGCGGATAGGTCCCGACATAGGGACGAGCCGCGCTGCGAAGATGCTCGCGCTCGATCACCAGATACCCTTCCGTCTCGTAGATCGCGGCATAATGCGCGCGGTCGACGTCGAGGTGATCGCCGAGCAGCCGGCAGGCCACCGCCTGGATCTCGGTGGGATCGGCGAGGGCGCGCAGGGCGTCGCTCAGCCTGAGCAGGAAAGCTTGCTGCTCCTCGCGTGCGCGCAAGGCCTGCTCGGCCAGCTTGTATTCGTGGATGTCCTCGCTCGTACCGTACCAGCGGACGATGCGCCCATCCGGATCGCGGCGCGGATAGGCCCGCGAGCGCAGCCAGCGGTAGCTGCCGCTCTCCCGCATGCGAACGCGGTGTTGGACGTCGAACACTCTGCCGGTGCGGACACAATCCATCCAGGCCGCGAGCAAGGCGGCGGCGTCGTCCGGGTGCTGCACCGCCCCGCCACTCCTTCCGAGGCCGTCGACCCCGGTCCATTCGCGGAAGCGATGTGACGCGAAGTCGATCGTCCCGTCGGGCATGGCGGTCCAGGACACCTGGGGATTGAAGTCCACCGTGTGGCGAAGGTGCTCCTCGCTCTCGCGCAGGGCCTGCTCGGCCAGCACCCGCTCGGTGGTTTCCATACCGACGGTGTGAAGTCCGGCGATCGCCCCGGTCTCATCGCGAACGGGAATCCAGCTCCCGGTGAACCAGCCGATGGGCTGCTCCTGACGAGAAGGCAATTCGTAGAACTGATCGATGAATTCGATGGAACCTCCCGCAAAGGCCGCCTCGATCAGCGACTGCACATGCGGCTCGGGCCAGACCTCGGTGAAGGGTCGCCCGAGCGCCGCCGGATGCTTGGCTCCCAACACTTCGATATGGGCATCGTTGTAGATGAGATGAAGCAAGGGCCCCCAGGCGAGAACGCTGGGCAGACGCGAGCCGAGAGTCAGTTCCACGGCGGTCTTCAGACTCTGCGGCCACCTTTCCACCGCACCGAGCGGTGTCGCCGCCCAGTCGTGAGCCCGGACGCGCTCGACCATCTCGCCGCTGCCGAAAGGCCAGATCGCCGTTCCATCGTTCATTGCGAGCCCGAAGCACGCCCCATTAGGAATGTCACCCTCAGGTTCTGCAAATGTCTTGTTGCAAAATGAATTGCCCACCCCATGCAATTCCGCCCGCTTCGGTGAGAGCGAGTCGGCCGTCTCTAACGCCGAAGGGCCGAATCGGTTCGGGCGGATTGAGCCGGGCCCGATTTCGACCGATAAGCCCCGCTGCGCGATCCCTGCCGCTCCTCCCACCAGGGCGACGGAGAACGCCGAGCCATGGCACGACAGAGGGCGCCGGTTCCCTCGACCGCAGACGAGACCGACCCTGATGCAAGCCCTCCAGCTCTTCGGCGACCGCGACCTGCGCCTCTCCGAGGTCGAGCCGCCGCCCGCCCCGGGGCCGGGCGAGGTGCAGATCCGGGTGCGCGCGGTCGGGCTGAACTTCATCGACGTCTGGGGCTTTCGCGGCATGGCCTTCGCCAAGCGCAAGCTGCCGTTGACCGTCGGCGCGGAGGCGGCGGGCGAGATCGCGGCGGTCGGCGAGGGGGTCGAGGGCCTGTCCGTCGGCGATGCGGTGGTGCCCTACGGCGCGCTGACCTGCGGGCATTGCCGCGCCTGCCGCGAAGGCCGCGACAACCTCTGCGAAGACGTCTCGGGGGTGATGGGCTTCCATCTCGACGGATTCGCCCGCGAGCGCGTCAACATGCCGGCCCGGCTCGTGGTGAAGGTTCCCGCCGGGGTCGACCATGTCCAGGCCGCCTGCGCCGGGATCGCCTTCGGCACGGTGCAGCACATGCTGTTCGACAATGCGCGGCTCGAGCCGGGGGAATCGATCCTGGTCCATGCCGGCGGTTCCGGCATCGGCACGGCGGCGATCAAGATGGCCAAGGCCATCGGCTGCACCGTCTACACGACGGTGGGCGACGACGCGAAGGGCGAGAAGGCGCGGGCGCTCGGCGCCGACCACGTCGTCAATTACCGTGAGGAGCGGTTCGAGGGCGAGGTGCGCCGGCTGACCAAGCGCAAGGGCGTGGACGTGGTGTTCGAGCATGTCGGCGCCGAGACCTGGAACGGCTCGCTGCTCTGCCTCAAGCGCGGCGGCCGGCTCGTGACCTGTGGCTCGACCTCCGGCGTCTCGGCCCAGATGAACCTGATGCAGCTGTTCCAGCAGCAATACCGCATCACCGGCTCGTTCGGGTGCCGCATCGCCAACATGCGCGAGAGCCTCGACAAGATGGCCGCCGGCATCACCCCCGTGGTCGATACGGTGCTGCCGCTCGCCGATTTCGCGAAAGGGCTGGAACGCCTCGAATCGCGAAAGGTGTTCGGCAAGATCCTCGTCACGCTCTGACGCCGGGTCCCGCGCGCCGGCCCTCAGCGCCGGGGCGTCGGCCGCCAATCCGCCGGTGCCATCTCGAAGCCCGCGAAGTCGAAGCCGGGTGAGACGGTGCAGCCGACGAGCGTCCAGGCGCCGAGGCTGGTCGCCGTCTGCCAATGCCCCGCCGGCACCACGATCTGAGGGCGCTGGCCGCGCAGGAGGTCGGGGCCGAGATGGTGGGCCGAGGCGTCGTGGCCGTTGGGGCTCAGCGTGATCACCATCGGCGCGCCGGCATGCCAGTGCCAGATCTCGGCCGCGTCGACCCGGTGCCAGGCGGAGGTCTCCCCCACCCCCAGCAGGTAGTAGATCGCGGTGCCGACCGAGCGCCCGTCGACGGTGCGGGGATCGCGAAAGGTCTCGCGATAATGGCCCCCTTCCGGGTGGGGCTTCAGCCCGAGCGCGTCGATCACCTGCGCCGCCGTGAGGCTCTCCGTCATGTCTCCGGTCGTTCCCTCTTGCTGTTACAGACACCGACGCCCCGGCCGGGCCCGGCCGACTCTGTTCGAAAAAGCCCCTCAGGGAATCGCCCCCTGCGGCAACTGCACGCCAGGAGGCCGAGGCAGGTCGCCGGTCGCGGCGGGAGGCCGGGGTGCGGGCTTCGACCGGGTCGGCTTCGCACTCGCCTTCGCGGCGGCTTTCTCCGCCTTTTCCGCCTCCGCCGCGACCGCTTCGGGCGTGGGTGCCGTGCGGCGGGCTTTCGGCGGCGGCAAGAGCTTGGCCGAGGGCGCCGTGCCGCATTCGCGGAAGCGCAGCTCGGCCAGGGGCTCCCCGGTCTCGGCATGGATCGGCAGGCTGTCGGGCAGGGCGACGAGGTGGGCGTCCCACTGGATCTTACCGCCGATGGTCCCCTCCAGCGTCGCGGGGGAGCCGCCCCGGCGCAGGGACAGGAGATCCGGCCCGTAGACGGTGGCGACCTTGCCGCCGACCACGACCTGAAGCACCCGCGTGACGTCGGGGGTGAGCGGTCGCAGGGGGTTGTCGAGGGTGATGGCACCGCTGCGAGTCACCCACAGCTCCAGTGCCTTGGCACCGTCGTAGCGAACCGCCTGATCCGGCTCGCAGACGACCGGCGGCGCGGCGAAGCGCGTCACGGCGGGGGAAGGAGCCGAGGAGGGAGCCGGGGAAGGGAGAGCGGCGGGCGTGGGACCGGTAGCGGGAGGGGGCGCGGCC
>NZ_NKUI01000109.1 GCF_014845115.1 Methylorubrum zatmanii
CCGATGTTGCAGTGCGGCTTAGTGCGGGAAAACTTTTCCTTGCCCATCAGAGCCTCCTAAAGTTCAAATGACTTGTGAGAGAAGCGGTGGCTTACGCGTACTTCGCGATGACCTTCTCGGCCTCGCCGCGCGGCACCTCTTCGTAGTGATCGAACTGCATCGTGAAGTTGGCGCGGCCCTGGGAGAAGGAACGCAGCTGGTTCACGTAGCCGAACATGTTGGCCAGCGGCACCATCGCGTTGATGACGTTGGCGTTGCCCCGCATGTCCTGGCCCTGGATCTGGCCGCGGCGGGAGTTGAGATCGCCGATGACCGAGCCGGTATACTCCTCGGGAGACACCACCTCGACCTTCATCACCGGCTCCAGCAGCACCGAGCCGCCCTTCTGCAGCGCCTCGCGGAAGGCGGCGCGGGAGGCGATCTCGAAGGCGAGCGCCGAGGAGTCGACGTCGTGGTAGGCGCCGTCGATCAGTTCCACCTTCACGTCGACCACCGGGAAGCCGGCGAGGACGCCCGCGCCGAGGACCGAATTGAGGCCCTTCTCGACGCCGGGGATGTATTCCTTCGGCACCGCGCCGCCGACGATCTTCGACTCGAACGAGAAACCGGCGCCCGGCTCGTTCGGCTCGACGATGAACTTCACCCGGGCGAACTGGCCGGTACCACCGGTCTGCTTCTTGTGGGTGTAGTCGATCTCCTGACGGCGGGTCAGCTTCTCGCGATAGGCCACCTGCGGCTGACCGATATTCGCGTCGACCTTATAGGTGCGGCGCAGGATATCGACCTTGATGTCGAGGTGGAGCTCGCCCATCCCCTTGAGGATGGTCTGGCCCGATTCCTGATCGGTCGAGACGCGGAAGGACGGATCCTCGGCGGCGAGCTTCGAGAGCGCGATGCCGAGCTTCTCCTGGTCGGCCTTCGACTTCGGCTCGACGGCGATCTCGATGACGGGCTCGGGGAACTCCATCTTCTCGAGGATCACGGCCTTGTTGGCGTCGCACAGCGTGTCGCCGGTGCGGGTGTCCTTGAGGCCCGCGAGCGCCACGATGTCACCGGCATAAGCCTCCTTGATGTCCTCGCGGTTGTTGGCGTGCATCAGCAGCATGCGGCCGACGCGCTCCTTCTTGTCGCGCGAGGAGTTCAGGACGCTGGTGCCCGACTCGACCTTGCCCGAATAGACGCGGCAGAAGGTGATCGTGCCGACATGGGGATCGTCCATGATCTTGAAGGCGAGCATGGAGAAGGGGTCCTCGTCCGACGGCTGGCGCTGGACAGGCTCCTCGGTCTTGAAGTCGAGACCGTCGACGGCGCCGCGATCGACCGGGGACGGCAGGTAGTCCACGACGGCGTCGAGGAGCGGCTGCACGCCCTTGTTCTTGAAGGCCGAGCCGCACAGCACCGGATGGAAGGCGCGCAGCTGCACGGCGCGGCGCACGAGGCGACGCAGACCATCCTCGTCCGGCTCGACACCGTCGAGATAGGCGGTCATGGCGTCGTCATCGAGCTCGACGCAGGCTTCCACCAGCTTCGTGCGATACTCGACGGCCTGATCCTTGAGATCGGCCGGGATCTCTTCCTCGTTGAAGTTCGCGCCGAGCGCCTCGCCCGACCAGACGATCGCCTTCATCTTGATGAGGTCGATCACGCCCTTGAAGTTCGACTCGGCGCCGATCGGCAGCTGGAGGCAGACCGGCTTGCCGGCGACGCGGCCGATGATGTCGGCGACGCACTTGAAGAAGTCGGCGCCGATCTTGTCCATCTTGTTGACGAACACGACGCGCGGCACGTCGTACTTGTCGGCCTGACGCCACACGGTCTCGGTCTGCGGCTCGACGCCCTGGTTGCCGTCGAGCACGCACACGGCACCGTCGAGCACACGGAGCGAGCGCTCCACCTCGATGGTGAAGTCGACGTGGCCGGGGGTGTCGATGATGTTCAGGCGCTTGTCGCGCCAGAAGCACGTCGTCGCGGCGGAGGTGATGGTGATGCCGCGCTCCTGCTCCTGCTCCATCCAGTCCATCGTGGCGGCGCCCTCGTGGACTTCGCCGATCTTATGGGACTTTCCGGTGTAGTACAGGATCCGCTCGGTCGTCGTGGTCTTACCGGCATCAATGTGAGCCATGATGCCGAAGTTGCGGTAGTCCTCGATCGCGTGCGTGCGGGGCATCGGGGTCTCTCCGAAGAAGTCAGGCTAGGAGCGCCACCGAAAGGCGGCGCTCGACAGGCGAATTACCAGCGGTAGTGCGAGAAGGCGCGGTTGGCTTCCGCCATCCGGTGGGTGTCCTCGCGCTTCTTCACGGCGTTGCCGCGGTTGTTGGCGGCGTCGAGCAGCTCGGCGGAGAGACGCTCGATCATGGTCCGGTCGTTGCGGGCGCGGGCGGCCTGGATCAGCCAGCGGATGGCGAGAGCCTGACGGCGCTCGGTGCGCACCTCGACGGGGACCTGGTAGGTCGCGCCGCCGACGCGGCGGGAGCGGACCTCGATCGCCGGGGCGACATTGTCCAGCGCGGCGCGGAACACCTCGATCGGGTTCGCGTGGGCGCGGCTCTCGACGATGTCGAAGGCGCCGTAGACGATCCGCTCAGCGGTCGACTTCTTGCCCTCGTACATGATCGAGTTCATGAACTTCGTCAGCACGACGTCGCCGTACTTGGCGTCCGGGATGATCTCGCGCTTCTCGGCAGAGTGACGACGGGACATCTTGTAACTCTCGAAAAATTTGACTTAAGCGCCCCGCGCAGGCCGCCTTGAGCCCGAGGGCCGGCGACATCCTTGCGAGGCCGTGGAAACCGGCCGTTCCGAAGAAATTACTTCGGACGCTTCGCACCGTACTTCGAACGACGCTGCTTGCGGTTCTTGACGCCCTGCGTGTCGAGCACACCGCGCAGGATGTGGTAGCGCACACCCGGAAGATCCTTCACGCGGCCGCCGCGGATCATGACCACGGAGTGCTCCTGAAGGTTGTGACCCTCGCCCGGGATGTAGCCGATCACCTCGAAGCCGTTGGTGAGACGGACCTTGGCGACCTTACGGAGCGCCGAGTTCGGCTTCTTCGGGGTCGTGGTGTAAACGCGGGTGCAGACGCCGCGCTTCTGCGGGCAGGCGTTGAGCGCCGGCACCTTGTTGCGCGCCTTCTGTGCCCTGCGCGGCTGGGCGATCAGCTGGTTGATCGTCGGCATCCTGTGCCCTCTTCATCCGGCCGCGGAGGCGGCCACCGTCTGAACCTGTCGAAGCCCCTTGCGGAGCGGTCGGTCCGCGAGCGAACCCGCGGCAAAACGAATAGCGCCAGAGGCCGATCAGGGCCTTTGGCGATGGTGAGGCAGAGGATCACGCCGCTTGGGACGACGCGGTCTTACCCGCTGATCTGACGAGCACGTCAGGGTGTGATGCCGGTATCGGTCTGACGACGGTCGCCGAAGCCCCTGGCTTCGACCCGAAAGCGACTCTCGATCCACCGGAGTGGCGCGCTTCTACGCGGGAGGGTTCCGGCCGTCAATGCCCGGAGGGGATAAAGTTCGATGAACGGGCCCATGATCTGCGGCTACGCTCGCTTTCGTCAGGTTCGCGGCCTACTCGGCCGCATCCGACAGGCGAAAAGCCTCGATTCCACGCCGCTCCGGGTTGATCTCGGCAAGCGCGCGCTTGGCTGTCTCGAGCGGATGCTCGGCCTCGATTCGCACCGAGGCGAGGTCCGGGCTTTTGTAGACGGTGACCACCGTGTCCATCACTTCGGTCAGCGTGGTGCGCTTGTCCTCGGGGGCAGCGATCAGGAGCTGCAGGCCCCAGCCGCGGAACAGATCGATCAGCGACTGGCTGTTGCGGATGTCGAGCTTGGAGAAGGCCTCGTCGAGCAGGCAGAGGCCGAGCCCAGGGGTCTCGTCGCCGGGCCGGTCGCCGGGATAATAGGCGGAGGCCATCGAGGCGGCGATCGCCACGTAGAAGGGCGCCTGCGCCTCGCCGCCGGAGCCGCGCAGGGCTCGGCTGGAGAGGGTGGTGCGGTTGCCCGCCCGGTCCCGCATCCCGATCTCGTAGACGAAGTAGTTGCGGTAATCGGCCAGTCGCGCCGCGCTCTCCTCGCCCTCGATCAGCGCGGTGATCTCGGCGAGCGCCGCCGCCAGCGGCCCGTCCTCGGAGCCGGGCAGGATCGCCTGGGCCGCGTCGGGCGAGCGGGCGACCTCGGTGGCCAGGGCGTGGACGGCGGCGTAGCGGCGGTCGACCTCCGCCTCGAAGGCGTAGGTCTGCCCGGTGAAGGTCTGGGACGACAGCCGCTCGTTGAGCGCATCGAGCCGGGAGCGCATCCGCTCGAACTTGTCGGCGAGGCGGGTCAGCAGATCCTCGGTCATCAGGCGGCGCATCTCGGCCTCCGCCCGCAGGGACTGGTCGCGGTAGCGGCGCAACTCGTGGCCCGCCACCTCGTCGCGCTCGCGCATCGCCCAGGCATAGCCGAAGGAGGCCGGCGCCTCGCCCGTTCCCAGGGGATTCTCGACCCGCCACGCGGCACAGTACTCGGCGAGGTCCCGCTCGGCGGCGCGCCCCTGGTTGCGCACGCTGTCCGCCGCCTCGCGGGCGGAGGCACGGGCCTGCGCGGCGAGGGAGGCCAAAGCCTTGGCGTCGAGATCGGCCCGGTCGGCGCGGGCCTGGGCGATGCCCTCGATCGCCCCCGGCATGTCGGCGGGCGCCGATCCGGCGAGGCGGATGCGCACCGTGTCGCCGGAGGTCCAGCGCCTGGCGGCGGCGCGGTAGGCCTGGAGCGCGGATCGGACCGCCTCACGCCCCTGTGCCACCCGGGCCTTCAGCCCCGCCTCCTCGGCGAGCAGGGCATCGCGCTTCGGCTCCAGCACCTGCACGAGTTCGGTGAGATAGGCGGAGCGCTCCTTCTGCAGCTCCTTCAGCTCCGCCTCGATCGCCCCCGCATCGGCCCGGGCGACGCTCTCCTGCTCGGTGGCGAGGCTGCGGCGGCGCCCCTCGATGGCATCGGCCTCGGCGCGCAGGGCCTCGACATCCACCGGCGCCTCGGCGAGCCGGCTGCGCAGCAGCGCGGCGATGCGGGCGGCCTCGCGCATCACCGTCGCCTCGGCCCGCAGCATCCGCGCCTCCTCGCGCGCCTCGTCGAGGCGGCGGCGGGTCTCGGCGGTCGGCCCGCGCTGGCCGCGGGTCATCATCAGGGGCACCGGGCGGACCACAGAATAGGCCATGCCCGAGGTCGAGCGCCCGCTCGGCGCCACCGCCCGGCTCATCTGCTTCAGCGCCGCGTCGTTCGGGGCGAGGTCGTAGCCGCCGAGCCGGGCGGCGAGGAAGGCCTCCGCATGCTCGCTCTCGGTCTCGATCAGCCCCATCGGCCCGTCGTCGAAACGCCGGGCGGTGCGGCGGGCGGTGTCGGTCGTCTTCACCAGCAGGCAGCGGAAGAACTGATTCTTGCGCGATTCGAGGACGGAGAACGCCTTGTCGAGCTGGTCGGGCTCCACCACCAGCGCCTCGCGGGCGCGGCCGAGCAGACCTTCGAGGGCCGGCCCCCATTTCGGATCGACGATCTCGGCCAGCTCGCAGACCGGCGCCGCCGGGATGCCGAGCCGGCCCAGCTCCTCGCGGAACGCCTCCGTGTCCGAGGACAGGCGGGCGGCACTGGAGCGGCCGGCATTCACCTGCCCGTCGAGGCTGCGCACCTCGGTCTCCCGCTCCCTGGCCTTGATGCCGAGATCCTCCGCCTCCTCCTCCAGGGCGGCCGCCACGTCGGGCATCTGGCGCAGGCCGTCGAGCAGGGCCTTGAGCGGCCCGTCCGCGCGCAGGATTTCCTCCGGCGGCGCCTCCCGTCGCAGGCCGGCGCGGGCGCAGGCCTCGACGATGCGTGCGGCCTGTCCGTCGATCCGCCGCAAAGGGCCGATGACGGCGCTGAGGCGGCCGGCATCCTGCACGAGGCCGACGATGCCAGAGAGGCGGTTGGTCAGGTCGCGCCGGTCGCGGGCGACCACGGCGAGGCCGGCATGGGAGGCGGCGAGCCGCGCCTCCGCGGCGCTCCCCACGATCAGCGCCTTGCGGCCGGCGATCTCGGCATCGATCTCGCGCACGAAACCCTGGCTGGTGGCCACGCTCTCGCGGGCGATGCGCAGGCGCTCCGATGTCTCGGCAAGCGCTTCGCGGGCGCCGGCATGGTCGAGGATGCGCCGGCGCAGATCGGCACCGGCGGCGCGCATCTCGTCGAGGGCGGCAGTGAGGCTGGCGCGGGCCCAGGATTCGTAGCGCTCGCAGATGCGGGACAGGTGGGCGAGGCGCTTCTCAAGCTCCTCGATCGTCTCCAGCAGCCGCCGCCACGTCTCGATCGACTGGCGGATGCGGGCGACATCGAGCGGCTCGGCCTCCAGCACGAAGCTCCGCACGAAGGCGCTGGTGTCGAAGATCGGCTTGAACGCCACCGCGTTGGAGAAGGTGCGCAGGAACTGGCGCGGATCGGGCACCGCCGCCCCCTCGCGCAGCGTCGCCAGGACTGCGGCGGTGAAGCGCTCGCCGGAGGTGCGGAATTCCTCGAAGCTGTCGGCGCGGTGGCGCAGATCGGCGGCGATCTCGGTCCAGGGGGCGACGAAGCTGCCCTCGCCAGTCTCGCGGACGTAATCGGCGATCTCGAAACGGTGGCCGATGGCGACGAAGCGCGAGAGCGTCTCTTCCTTCGCCTCGTCGGAGCGGGCGGCGAGGGCGAGGCCGACGGTGACCACCCGGCCGCTCGATGCATTCTCGAACACGAGAGCGATCACGGTCTCGCAGGCCTCGCGAGTCGGACGCCCGCCCTCGGCCGGATCACTGATCCAGCCGAGGCAGTAATCGCGCACGGTGCGGGCGCTGCGGCCGGATGCCGAGGCGTTGAGGGCGAGCCGGCTCGCATTGTTGCCGGCGAGCACGGTGCCGACCGCGTCGAAGATCGTCGACTTGCCCGCGCCCGTGGGACCGACGAGCGCCGCCGCGCCCCGGATCCGGATCTGCTCGCGCCGGATGAGGTACCAGTTCGAGATCGCGATGTCGGTGAGACGGTACACCGGCCCGGCCGCTTGTCCTCAGGGGTGAACGAGACTCAGCGCAATGAACGCTGCGCTGCGCGGGCGCAAGGCCGGGAGCTCCCGGGCGTTTGAGCCGATACGGCCGCCGCATGCAACCCACGGGACAATTCGGTCCAGAAATACGACTTTATCGAAGTAAATTATTGCGGAAATGCTATACTCACAGAAGCGTGAATTGACCGACCGCCAACAATTCAAGAACGACGCAGCATCTTCATAGGCCGACATCCTGCCTTCCAACAACTACTTGCACACCCACTCAACGACAGGTTTGTAGAGCGCAAACGTTTGTCACCTTCGACAGAGGCATACGTATTTTGAAGCACACGAACTCTGTCGATTTTGACACACAATCAACGCGATCCGTGTCACATGGTGGGGCTTTCCCTGTTTCGCCCGTGAAATCGCCCGACATTATGCCCGCCCGCCGGCCTCGCCTGACCATAGGGATTATATTTATCGTCTTCTCGGTCCTGCTTTGGGGCGCAGCCTCATGGCTGTCCGGCTCCGTTATTTGGTTTTGATATTGAGATTAAATATCCCGCTTATAGGCAATAAAGCCGCCCAAAATAAAACCTCCCTGCAAGGCACAGAGGGAGGCTGCAAGCATCAGAACATCGACCATGATGAATTGCCCGCTATAGAAATGGTAGGCAACACGCACAACGACAACCACAAAGCTCGCAACAGCCAACATTCCCCAGTGGCAGGAGTATCCGATCAACGCTCCGGCTATGATAAGAAATAAGATCGCTAACACTGGGCCATGATCCTGCTCTGCCGTTCCGGTGAATGATCGCTTGTGCGTGAAATTTTTCCTTAGGTTACCGCTTCATGGATTTGGGCGCAAAGCCCTACACGAGGTAAAACTAGGCTGACTTTATGGGTTCCTCTTAATTGAAAGATATCGTTAACGATGTGGCCGCTTTCGTCCGGGCGAAAGCGGCCTTCCGCGCCTGGAGGAGACGCCTTGGAACCCCGGTTCTCTGTGCCGCTGTGGCTACCAGCCCCGGAACGATCCTTTCGATTCGGGCCCATATGCCTCCGTCAGCCCTGCTTTCCAGCAGCGTGCGTCAAACTCGGCAGACAACGGCTCCGATTTCATCGACCTCGTCAACAATCCCGGCCACGTTGAGAGGATCGCCGGGATCGACGGCATGATGACCAGATCCGTCCTTTTCCACCGACGAGGAGGACGGGCTCGGGCGGCTACGGTTCCTCCATGGCGAGCCCTTCGCGCGGCGCGGGATCGGCGATGCGCTGGTCGAGGCCTGCATCCGCTTGGTCCGCGAGGCAGGCTATCGCCGGCCGATGCAGCGGACCCACACCGTGCTGGAGGCGGCCCGGCGCCTCTATGCCCGCCAGGGCTTCGAGCGCACCGAGATCGCCCTCGGCCACGCCTTCGGCGAACCCGTCGAAGGCGAGACGTGGGTGCCGGAGCTGCGGGCTCCGGCGAGCCCGGAATCAGGCCGCGCTCGCCCGCAGCCCGGACTTGCGGCCGAGCCACGCTCCCGCCGCCGCGAGGTCGGCCTGGGACAGGCCGTGCCCGGCCGGCTGAACCGTATGGGTCACCGCCGCGCCCGCCCTCTCGAGCATCCCGGCGAGCCGTTCGGCATTCTCGGCGGGAACGATCGGGTCGAGAGCACCAGAGAGCAGCAGCACCGGCCGCCCCACGAGGTCCGCCTCCGGGCTCTCGGCCAGGGGCACCATCGCCCTGAGCAGCACCGCGCCCGCGAGCACCTCGGGATGCAGGAGCAGGGTCGCGGCGGCGATGTTAGCGCCATTGGAAAACCCGACCGCGACCGGCGCCGCCAAGCCATAGGCGGCGCGGGCCCGCGCGATGAATTCGGCGAGTTCGCCCGCCCGGCGGCGGACATCCGCCTCGTCGAACACCCCCTCCGACAGGCGCCGGAAGAAGCGCGGCATGCCGTTCTCCAGCACCGGGCCACGGAGCGAGAGCAAGGGGGAGCCCGGCGAGAGGGCCCGGCCCAGGGGGATCAGGTCGTTCTCGTCGCCGCCCGTTCCGTGCAGCAGCAGCAGCGGCGGCGCAGTCTCCGCCGTGCCGGGCTCGAAGCGGTGGACGAAGCCGGTGGGAACAGGGTGGGTCATGGCACTCTCCTCGATGGTAGAGCGAAGGAGCCGCCCGGAGGGTTCTCCGGGCGGCCATCGGCTGAGTTCAGGCGACCTTCGGCAGCACCGCCTCGATCCGCCCGCGATGGGGTTCGAGGAAGGGCGGCAGCTTCAGCACGCTGCCGAGTTCGGCGGCGGGTTCGTCGATGGCGAAGCCCGGCGCATCGGTGGCGATCTCGAACAGCACCCCGCCGGGCTCACGGAAATAG